>JAWOKW010000087.1:0-16302 GCA_033854095.1 Candidatus Methanoperedens sp.
TCAAACTCATCAGCAGCATCTTTATAGAGCCTGGCTCTTTTATCCAAGAAATCTTCTGCATCAGCAAGTGCACTGTAATAGTATCCCATTGAGCGGTGATACAGCGTTTTATCATCACTTTCTTTAAATTCATCGGCGGCATCTTTATAGAACTTTGCTCTTTCAGTCAAAAGATCTTCTGCATCAGCGAGGGCAGTGTAATAATCTCCCATTGAGCGGTGATACAGCTTCTCATCATCAGTTTGTTTAAACTCATCAGAAGCTTTCTTGTATTTGCCAGCTATACTCTTGAATATTCTTACCCTACCATCGTCTATTTCAACTATGAACTCATCAATTATACCATCGTCAATTTTTAAGTTTACCTTAGTTTTTTCATCGTTAAGTCTTAAAGTAAGAAAATTCTTTTCAGTTGATACTTTTATAACCATGCCATCATCGATTTTTTCAATTTTTGCTGTTTCAATCCAGTCAATATCAATAATCTGTTTGAGAAATTCTATGAATATTTCATCATCGTTTCCTGGAATTTCATCCCATCTAAATGAATATGTGGATTCTTCAGCATTAGCAAGGGTGCTGTAATACAATCCCATTGAGCGGTGAGCTAATACTTCATCCCCACTATCCCTGAATTCTTCTGCTGCAATTTTAAACATATCGGCAGCTTTCGTGCAGTGCTCAGCTTTTTTCTCTATGGATTCTTCAGCATCGCTGAGAGCAGCATAACGGAATCCCATTGAGTAGTGAGCAGATATTTCATCTCCACTTTTTTCAAATTCATCAGCCGCGTTCTTATAGAGTTCGCTTCTTTTTTTAGAGGACTTTTCATCATCGCCAAGAGTGATGTAATAATATCCCATTGAGCGGCGAGCTAATATTTCATCTCCACTTTTTTCAAATTCATCAGCCGCGTTCTTATAGAGTTCGCTTCTTTTTTCAGATGACTTCTCAGCATCACCAAGGGTGCTGTAATAATATCCCATCGAGCGGTGAGCTAATATTTCATCTCCACTCTCTTTAAACTCATCAGCCGCGCTCTTATAATGCTCGGCTTTTTTCTCCATCGATTCTTCAGCATCACCAAGGATGCTGTAATAATATCCCATTGAGCGGTGAGCTGATAGTTCATCCCTGCTTTCGTTAAATTCTTCAGAAGCTTCCCTGTAGAGTTCAGCTCTCTTATCCATCGACTTTTCGGTTTTGCTAAGGGTATCATAATAGAATCCCATTAAGCGATGAGCAGATATCTCATCCCCACTCTCTTTAAATTCATCAACAGCTTTCTTGTAATGCTCAGCTTTTTTCTCTATGGATTCTTCAGCATCACCAAGGGTGCTGTAATATAATCCCCTTGTATGATGAGCTAAAATCTCATCTCCACCCTCTTTAAATTCACCAACAGCTTTCTTATAATGCTCAGCTTTTTTTTCTATAGACCCTTCAGCATTACCAAGGGTGCTGTAATACAATCCCTTTATATGGTGTGCTGAAATCTCATCCCCACTTTGTTCAAATTCATCAACAGCTTTCTTATAATGCTCAGCTTTTTTTTCTATGGGCTCTTCAGCATCACCAAGAATTTTGTAATACAATCCCTTTATATGGTGTGCTGAGATATCGTCTTTACTCTGTTCAAATTCAATAGCAGCCTTTTTATAAAGATTTGCTCTTTCTTCTAAAGACTTTTCAATGGAGCCGAGAACAGAATAATGATGCCCCATTAAGCCATGTGCTGATGTTTCGTCTCCACTCTCTATAAATTTATCCGCACTTTTTTTAAATAATTCTGCACTTCTTTCAAGGGATCTTTCTACAGTGGCTTCCATCACTCTAACACGCCTCCTATTTCTATAGACGTTCGATTTATAGCAGCATTCACTATATTTAGTTATCGCTTACCGTTTCACTGCTACAAAATAAATTCCTCATCATCCACGAAAATTCTGGGCTTTGTAATAATGCCGTCAAGATGGATCCCTGCTATCACATCGCCGCCAAAGGTACTGTTATCCCCAAGCGCTATATGCACCGTACCTCCCACTTTTTCATCCTCAAGAACATTACCTATGAGCTTTGCTTCTGGATTGATGCCGATTCCGAACTCAGCGATGTTGTGCGCTTTTTCTCCTGCTCTGTCGAGTATGGCGTTCAGCGCCTCAGCATGCTTGCCTTTTATAGCGGTCACATACCTGTTCCTGACAGTGAATTCAAGAGGGGAATCAAGGATGCCAAGCCCGCTCATTGAACCATCCACTACAAAAACACCGTCAGCATCCTTTGGGGCAATATACAGCTCACCCGCAGGAAGGTTACTGCTGCGTCCTGGTTCATGGCATATTCCAGTATCAGTCCTCCATTCGCATCCCGTAAGGTCAAATACGATATCTGTACCTGATTCGGTAACAACCCTGATCTTGATGACATTTTCAAGCCGCTTACTTAATCTGACTGCAATGTGCTTTATCTGCTCATAATCCGCTGTCATCCCGCCAGAACTCATCATCTCTTCTGTGATGCCTGGCATTGAAGCAACTCGTGCTCCTGCTTTACAGGCATTGATCTTTGCCTGCGTATGGGTCAGAGAAAACGTGGTCGGGGCAATAACCACATCAGCATTTTTCATGGCTTCTGCTATCACAAGCGGAAGTTCCTCCCCGTGGCGGCTGCGCGGAAGCATGGTCAAAAGCATAACTTCGCATCCAAGGTTTCTGGCAGCTTCAAATAGACTTTTGCTGATAGAGACTGGAGTGGATGTATCCACTATGATAAGCACGCTCTCCCTGCTTTTAATACCAAGGCATTCCATTACTTTATTTGCGCCATTGTCTTTGGGTTCTACAAACATATCTGCTCTAGAATCTCCCCCCTGAGCGCAGTTCTGCTGATAACATCCTCCTTATTCTTATAAGGTCTTCCCATAACAATTTTTCCAGCCTGTTTTTTCCCCACAGCCGGGAGCTGTTCTATTATCTTGAGCTGTGCTCTATTTATATTAACAGGTAAAGGAACACCTGTTATAGACCTGTGCCCGTGGTCTGTAACTATAACATCAAAGAACCTGTTCAATTCTACTTGTGCAGGGATGCCGACAAGGAGTGGGTAGGTAGCAAGCTGCCGTCCGAATGTTATCTTATCAAAAAGCTCGCTGCGCACGTCCTTCAGGATTGTCCCGACAGGTACGATGCTGCGAAGCATTGGCAGGTCGATCTCGTTTCTGATCTTTTCTTTGTAATGCAAGAAGAGGCCTTTATGCTTTTTAACCAGTTCTTCATGCCCATACATGGGTGTTCCAGCAAAGGTCATCACCTGCCTGATATTCACGCGGCGCACCATGAGTCTGCTGTCAAGCACTTGTTTCATGAACTCAAAATTCAATTCAAAGGTATTTTTTGTCTCGCCGCGAAGACCATGTACAAAATTTATCCCTGGCAACAATTCAGGAAGACCGTTAGCTCCGCGCATTGCTCCTACCTCATTTAAGAGCTTTATGCCAAAAAAAACCTCATCAGGTGAAGCTTTGAGGTCATTTGACTTTATTACCTGCGGATCAGCGCTTTCCATGCCAAGCGCAGCCACATCCCCTGAAGTGTGATATTTCACGATGGTCTTTGCGATCCTGCGTGATTCTTCAGGATATCCTGCCAGAGTAGCAGGGTTTGCATTGTCCATGTGCAGCACTTTGAGGTCAGGTGCCGCATTCCTTATACCCATATATAGGGTTTCTATAACATCTGGTTGAGGGATGCCGTCCTTTGCCATATACATAAAAAGGTCGGGCTGCCTTCCTATCCTGAAATACCTGGCACCCTGATTGTATAGCAGAGCCACTTCCTGTATTACATCTTTTATCTGGCGGTAATCAGGCTGCCCATAGAAAGGTTCGGTGCAGAAAGAGCAGTGAGAATGACGCGGGCATCCTCTATAGGTCTCAAGTTCGCACATCACGTGCGGGTAATCAGGGTGCTGAGTGAGTATGAACGCACCTTTCTCTCCCCATCTTCCTATCTCTGATGTGCTCCTCATCCTGTGTTCTACAGCATCAGGGTCTTTTATATTATCCATCAGGTCGTAAACAAAAGCCTCTATATCCTTTTTTGCAAGTGTGATTCCATTTACTGAAAGCTCTTTTGCTGACGAGCCGCCCTCTTCTCCAAACCCAAGCCTGATGGGTCCGCCAAGTACCTTTGTGCCTTCAAGGTGCGAAAGTTCTCTTATTTCGTTCCGGGTTACTGGATTTGCTCGCAGGTATTTTCCCGGCACTGTCATCCCTGCTACGATTACGATAAGGTCGAAATGGAGCTTCTCCCCACCTGTGCGGAGCTGGTCTATGGTGCGGTAGAAAATCTCCTCCTGCTTCATGCCTTTTTCGACAAGTGCACCTGCAATATAGCGGGGATACGGAGCAAGATATGGAGGTACTCCAAGGCATGCAGGCTCATCCACATAGCCATCAATGATCAGTGTGCGCATAGTATATGGGGTTGTGCTGGGATTTCAGATATAGTTTTCTTATTTTTCTTCATTTATAAACAATAAAAAACCAATATAAGTCCTAATAAACCTTAAAAACCTAAAAAAAAAATTAAAAATTATAGATTTGCTTATATAGACCGCGGTTATTTTGCTAAAATAGAGGAGCCAGGACTTACTTCAATCCTATCCTATCCTATCTCCATAAAAAATTCTTTTGGCTCCTCTGAAAATATCCTGATACTTTGGCATGCAAATATCACAACCTTTTAGACTTATAACACCTACACATGTTTATGATTGAAAGGAAGGAAATAATCGAATTACTATCAGGATACGAGCTCAATGAAACCACAATCGGCGTACTGGCATCCCACTCAGCCCTTGATGTATGCGACGGCGCTGTTGAAGAAGGATTCAGGACATACGCAGTATGCGAGAAGGGACGGGAAAAGACCTATACGCAGTACTTTAAAGCAAAAAGAAATAACGGTGACCTCATCCGAGGAATAGTGGATACTGCTGATGTTTATACTAAATTCAATGAAATTCTAAAATCAGAGGCTCAAAAGAAACTGCTGGACAGGAACACGATTTTCATCCCAAACCGCTCCTTTACTTCTTATTGTGACATCGACGAGATAGAAGATGATTTCAAGGTCCCTATGTTCGGGAGCAGGAACCTGCTTCGGAGCGAGGAGCGGGGCACAGAAAAGGACTATTACTGGCTGCTTGAAAAAGCAGGTCTTCCATATCCAGAAAAAATCGAAAAACCGCAGGAGATAGACTGCCTTGTAATGGTAAAGCTTCCTCATGCAGTGAAGCAACTTGAGCGTGGGTTCTTCACTGCATCTTCATACACAGAATTCAAACAAAAATCAGACGCTCTCATGAAGCAGGGAGTAATAACACAGGAAGCGCTTGCTGATGCAAGAATTGAGCGGTACATCATAGGTCCTGTCTTTAATCTTGATTTCTTCTATTCGCCCATAGAAGATGAGATGTGCAAAATCGAGCTTCTTGGCATCGACTGGCGCTTTGAAACAAGCCTTGACGGGCATGTGCGGTTACCTGCGCCACAGCAGATGACGCTTAATGAGCAGCAGATTACGCCTGAGTACACTGTATGCGGGCACAATTCTGCCACACTTCGTGAATCCTTATTAGAGGATGCTTTTGAGCTTGCTGAAAAATACGTCAGGGCCACTCAAAAATACTATAAACCAGGAATTATAGGGCCCTTCTGTCTTCAGACATGCGTGGATAAGGACCTGGATTTTTATGTGTATGATGTTGCTCCGCGCATTGGAGGCGGCACGAACGTACATGTCTCTGCAGGGCATCCATACGGCAATACCCTGTGGCGCATGCCAATGAGCACAGGGCGGCGCGTGGCAATGGAGATACGGCGAGCTATAGAGCAGGAAAGAGTTGAGGAAGTCGTGACTTGAAAAACCAGAGCATCAGCCTTCCAACGATGATACCAACGATTGCGCCGCCAATTACATCTAACGGAAAATGCACTCCCACATATATCCTGCTCAGACCCACGATACATGAAAAAGCATACAGATATTTGCCATATATGGGATGGAACCTTGAAATAATCGTTGCAGCAAAAAAGCTCATTTCAGCGTGCTCTGAAGGAAACGATGGATCGATTTCAAGAGGCGTTACAATCCTTGTCGATGTGATCTGATCGTATGGTCTGGCTCTGTCAATACTATATTTTATACTATATGTGATAATCGCCCCGACAATGATTCCGATAACCAGAAGTAATGCTAATTTTTTTTCTTTTCTGACCCAAAAATAAACGACCAGAAGGAACCAGAAAACATACGTGAGCACTCTCAGGCTTGAAAAAACGGCATCAAAAAAGGGATTCACCATATCATGGTTTATATACAGGAAAATCGAGCGGTCTATAGATTCGATGTATGTCAGAAGGTTCATTATCAGCATCTAATAACACTGTATACTGTCGGATAATTCCAGAATAAGGTCTGCCGCCTTTTGCGCTCCTTTCATCTTTTTTGCCATTTCAGAATATTGCTTTGCTTTTTTCTTGAAACCTGTGTCGTTTAACAGCGTATTGATCTTTTCAAAGATAGACTCAGGATTAAGGGATGTATAATCAAGGGTTTCGCATACGCCGAGTTCTCTCATGCGCGCAGCATTATTTTCCTGTTCTATCTGACCCATGTCCGGGATAATGAGAGCAGGTTTTCCAAGCGTCAGTATCTCCATGGCAGTGCTGTGTCCAGCCTGCGTTATTATAACTTCTGCTGCGTTCATATAAGAAGAAATATCATCAGCAAATTCCGATACCATGATGTTTGCCGGCACATTATCGCTCTTGAATTTTGTAAATATAAGAAAATTTATGTCAGGGAACCTGTCTGCGATTTTCAATATCCCATCAAAGATCGGGAGCCTGAACGAATGTCCGCCGAGCAGGGTCAGTACAAAAGGAGGTTTTATATCAGAAGGGGCATGCAGATTACTTTCAGAATTAATAGATACTACAGGTCCGATAAAACGCTGTTTTTTCATGATATAGTGGCTTTTACTTAAAGTCTTAAGGCATACAGTATGCGGCGGCGGGAAATCAGGGATTAAAGTATTTTCTGCGAGCGCTGTCATGGTCTTGAGCGTCAATTCTACTGGCTTTCCAAGAAGACGCACAAAAAAACTGCTTTCCTTGAAAAAAGGTTCAAGACTTGTCTGGTTGGAGATGATTACGCATGGAAGCCCAAGTTTGAACGCAGCAAAAACCGCAGCGCTTCTTCCATCAGCTACTACGCATGTGGCTTTAAAATCTTCCATAGCTTTTTTTTCATCAGATATCAGCCTTGAAAAATGTAATGCTGTGCTTTTACTGCGAAGTATCGTGGCTTTGAGGTCAAATGATCCCTGGTTGCCAACCATCTCGAATTCCCTATCGATTTCAACAGTGCTGAAATTTTTATTTAAACGTTCTAACACATAACCATAGCTTCCCATAAGGACATCTGTGTCGGCTCTTGTGAGTAACTTTGCTATTGCTATATCTCTGCTTGAATGCCCATAACCTTCGCCGCATACTGAAAAATATATTCTGTGGTTCATATTAATGTTTCTTTAAACGTACTGCGAGCACTATTATTGCAACCGCTGCAATCGCTTCAAATGCAGGTGTTTTTTTTGTTCCAGTTGCTGTCTGAGATGGCGTTATCGTTATCTCAGATATAAAAGGCGTAAACATTGGCTTGACTGGTGTCTTATTAACAGGGACAGCATATGGATTAAGTACCAGCGATGTCTTAGCTACCATTTTTGCATATGAGTATTGTGAAATCTTGTCAAAAGCACCTGTCTGGGTATCTGCATATTCATATGCACTGACAGCAAGTGTGGGTTCAATCCCTGTGTTTCTGGCTTCGTTGATCTGCGATTGTGCAGCATCCGCGCTCTGCTCTATCTTTTTTGAAGTATTTACATTACCAAGTAATCCTATGATCGTACTGGCTCTTACTGTAGCTTGAAGCGCATCTGAGATTGCACCTGAATAATACCCGTGCTGCATTTCTTTCTGAGCCTGGTTTATATCATCGTCTGCACCGCTCGTGATGCCTGCATGTGCCCCGCTCTCAAGGAGCAGCGCCCCCATATAGGTGTTGATTGATTGTGCCTGGCTCAAATACCATCCTGCACGATCTTTTAAAATATTTTCTGGAACTATTTTATCGCTTGGTGTAGCCAGAGTGAGCCACCACTGTGCAGTTCGCGCTCTTTCATTTGCGAAAGCGAGTGATGAAATTTTATCATTTGTATCATTGAGATTTTTTGCATCATCAAGCTTTGACCTTGCAGTGGTAATCCTGGATTCCGCTGCGCCCACAGCTTCTACATCGCTTACTCCATACGATTTAAAGTTATCAAGATCAGTCTCTGAAAGTTGTATCTGCTTCTCGACTTTATCAGTCAGTTCGGTCAGGTACTGTTCTTTGTTCCCTGCCTTGCTGTATCCTTCACTCCACTGTACAAAGCGCATGTCGATCATCGCATTAAAATACAAAGAAGTTGCAGCGTAATATTTTTTAGCATCATACATCTTATCTGCATTGGTCATTATTTCCTTTGACTGCCCTAAGAGCTGATTTTTTGATTCTGATACTAATTCTGCATACGTACTCCCTGACTCATTTTTAAGAGATGTAGCTAAAGGTTCAAGTAAATTGGTGTAGTTGGACGTGAGAACCGTACCTTTAAATTCAAGCTTGATGATCTCATGACCTGTAAATGCTAACACAGCTTCCTGGATCGTTCCGACTTCTTTTACGGTTACATTAAGTTTTTTGCCAAGCTGGATTACATCGACGGTCTCTTCCTGTGGCTGAGAGATTATGAAAACCCCTTTTGATGCTGTAATAGATTTCGTTACTGTAACTGTGCTCTGTCCCTGCGGGATTAAAAATAGGGTGGCGTTCTTGGCTGCCGCCGCCTCAAGCTTATAAGGGATGCCTCCAACCGGACCTATGGACTCATCAGGGTTAATCATGCCTGTCATGACCACGCCTGGTTTTACTGTCCAGTTGTTTATCGCAGCAATAGTAGCGACAGTGAGGGCGCCGCCGGCTGAAGGTCCGCCTATGATGGGTGAACTTATATCAATTATATAATAAAAATCGTAGGCTCTTTGGTCAATCCCAAGCACATCAGACGCCACGGAAGCCGCAATCCGTGCAGAACCCTGTAAATCGACCTGAGTATAAGGGCTCGTATCCACAAAAACATGACCCGTGCCGTTTGTGACAACGACCTGTGCGCCAAGCAGAGTCCCCACATCCCCGCTGTCTGTGCTGGTGTCTGCCACGAGCGGGATCGAAACCCCTTCCTGCAGGGCATAAGTGCAGCTTGCTGACAGTAAAATTAATGACAATATCACAAGGAATTTTTTAATCATTTTGAATCGCCGAATTGTTCATATTATTGGATAAAATACTTATACCTGCGTATTACAAAAATCAATCCTTTCTTAAGTCAGGAAATCCTGATATAGTATCCAGTGATAAATTCCCTGATGGAGCTATGATGCGAATGAAGGACAAACCACCCCAAGCAATAAAAACTATTTTAGCTGATGTGAAGGAGTATTAAACATGTACCTCCCAGACCCCTATACCATCCCTTATAAAGGCATCTATGCAGTAGCAGACAAAAAGAACGAATTCGTAGAAATAATGGAACATTCCAACTGCTACGGCGGTTCGGCATGGGCGCTGCACCACTACTCCAAAAGCCCTCTCGTAATCAAAAGCCGCGCTGTCGGGGACATGATGCGCTACCTTGTGAGAGCAGGGACATCAAGTCTTGATCTGCGCTCATCAACCGCTGCTGCCGGAATTGAATCTGTTCTTGTCAATGATGATGAGATCGAAATAACATACAGCGGTCTTGGAGGCGGGGGCGTCGGCGCAACAACATGCAGGGCTTATGCAAAAGGGGTTCTGCGCTGTCGGATCTCAGAATCAGGCGGAGGAAAAAGAGCCAGCGGTACAATAGTTGTACCGAGAAGGGAAAGGGTACTGGTGGGGATAGATAACACAGATTCAAAAGAAGTTGGAGCCACATGGACGCTTGCCCACAATATCGCTGATGCCGCGGATTCTATCGAACATAAATATATCTCACATACCCTTGTCCAATTGTACCCTGTTCCTGACAAGACACAGAATTGCGTGGCTACAGTACTTGAATTTGCCTGCATTGACAGCGCAAAAAAGGAATTGCTTGAAAAAATAAAAGAAGGGCTTGAAAAGTACAGCGCCTCAAACGAAACCGGCATGGTCGCGCTGTCAGATTTTGATGCGTCAGGACTTATGGAATACAGCAAGCTTTGCAGGAGCAGGATGATAACAAAGGAACTCACAATAAAAGCAGCAGAAGAGAATAATGTTGAGATATGCATAGGAGGCAAAGGCATCATAGGCGCTCTTGCCGCGCTTCCGTGGTTTTCACGCAATGACGAAGCAGTGATGCTATGAACGGCATGGAAGCCGCAATTTATGGGTTTTTTGACAGTGATGTTAAAATAGTTACTGGAGTCCCGGGTTTTCCAATAACAGAACTCTTTGAAGCCCTCAAAGACCCAATATTAGAAGACCCCGTATTTAAATACGGGGATTGGGTCCGGCATGAGTGGTCTGTCAATGAAAAAGTTGCTCTTGAAATCGCGCTCGGCTCCTCCGTATGCAGGGAACGCAGCGCTGTCATCATAAAACATGTGGGAATGAACGTGCTTGCTGATTCCCTTGTGTCTTCGATGACACATACCACAGGCGCAGGCGTTGTGATCATTGCTGGCGACGACCCCGGGGCACAGAAATCCCAGAACGAACAGGATTCTCGTTTTTACGGCTTTATTGCAGAGGCTGCTGTGTTTGACCCCTCCACACCCCAGGCGATATATCACAGCATCAGGGAAGGGTTTGAATTATCAGAAGCTGTCAGCGCTCCAGTGATTATCAGGCTGACGGACAGACTTCTTAAAAGTGAAGGTACGGTTGTCAGAAAAAGTAAATCAAGTTCTAAATCGCAGGGTATGGATAAAAAAATATGGCACCTCACCATGCTTGGCAAGCACCAGCGTTTTCACGCTGCATCTTTTAAGAAAATATGCGAGTATGCTGAACAATCTCACCTGAACGCCTGTAAAAAAAGAGGGGCTGCTGGAATAATCTCATCTGGTTTTCTTTCGGTGCTTGTGGATTCAATAATAAATGACAGCATATCCCATCTTTCGCTTGGGATTGTCAATCCTCTGCCTATAGATATAATAAATCAATTCTTATATGCACATGAACGTGTGCTTGTTGTGGAAGAAACAGAGCCTGTTATTGAACGACAGCTTTCAAAGAGGGTGCTTGGAAAGCTTACAGGGCACATGCCTTATGGAATTGCTGATGTTAAGGATATACAGAGAGCTATTGAAAATATCCATAGGGATACTGTGACATGCAACATCACGCCAGAGACCATTGAGAAACGGGGGGCACGCCCTCTGTGTGAAGATTGCCCATATATATCCCTTTATAATGCCATAAAAGAACTCGATGTGCCTGTAGCTGGGGACATTGGCTGCTCAATACTGGCATCATCACCTCCCCTTTCCATTATCGATGCTGCATTTTCTCTTGGCTCATCAATAGCCACCGCATGTGGATTTAGCAGAAAAGGGATCGCTATAGTGGGGGATTTCGCTCTTGCGCACTCAGGCATATGCGGGCTTATCAATGCAGTCCACAACAGGCACGAACTTGTGGTAATAGTGCTGCAAAACGAAGTATCTGCAATGACAGGAGGACAGGATGTCCCTGACCTGACAGGTCTTGTCACTTCTTATATCAAAGATACAGAGATTATAGACCTGCAGGCTGACATAAAAGATGTACTTGAGAAAAAGCTTGGAAATGAAGGGGTCTCCGTGGTCCTAGCGCGGGCGAGATGCCCGAGGTATGCGATCACATAACCTTCCCATCCCTTATCCGCACAGACTTGAAATGCGGACCTCTCCAGTAAACCATTTTTTCAATATTGATCTGGACGATCACATCGTTTTCTCCAAGCGGTCTATTCTCGATCACTGCCTGATATTTGCTCTTGAACTCCAGGTATATATCGCGGTATAATTGCAGCGTCTCTTCTGGCAAAAAATAGATAGGCGCTTTTTCAGCTATCTCTGCTTTTCCCTGTGCCATGACACCTTCGTTATTGAACGGGTTTATCGGGTCGCGTATATCGACTGTTATGCTCACGTTCGGGTTTTCTGAGATGTTCTTGACTTTTTTTGATTTTTCGTTCGTTATAAAGAATATCTTCATTGAATGTTCGGCATATACGAAAAATACAGGCGTGAGATGCGGCTGGTCATGCCTGTCGCTTGTGCAGACATAACCAAAGTAATTGCCATACAGTATATTCAGCATCTCGTCCGGGATTTTTGTCATACGGGCACGCTTATCTGTTTTGCTCCTCTCCAGTATATTATCTTAGCAGGTTTTACTTCCACGAGTATCCTTGCGATGATCGGGGTCAACTGCCAGGCTTTAGGCAGCTCTGAAGTTGAGTATTTTCTTGTATATTCAGGGTATTTTTTTATGAAAAGGTGAAGCGCTGCAAGCATCTGGATAAATCTGAAAGGAATATCCCTGACGCCGTATATCTTTACTTCGCCTGTGAACAGGACAGCCTTGTTTTCATATATGCTGCTCATATCCCTTTTATCTATCAGAAAAGCCACTTTCCTGTTTTTCCGCATCGTTTTCAATTTTTTGGCTTCTTTTGAGGTGTTGAAAAAAATCTTCTGCCCGTCAAAAACATAGACCAGCGGCGTAACGTGCGGAATTCCTCTAAAAGATGTCCCTACATAAGCAAAACTTGATTCCTTCACAAGATTATATATATCAGGCGGGAGCCATGGGACCTTTGAAATAATATACGCTGAAACCACAGAGGTCAATATTACAAAAGCAGTGAACAACAGGATTACCGTAACAAGGAATGTATCTTTCTGAAGCACGGGCAGCAGAAGAAGCGAGATTATTCCAAAGAGGACATTATTGGTATCAAGCTTCCGCAGGGAGCGCAGTTCTGTATAAGGTGTATGCTCAAGCTCAGTTCTTTTTTCTGCGATTTTTTCGAGGCAAAGCGATCGCCAGAGCGCAAGAATAGATGTCCATAACCCAAGTCCCATCCTGTAGCATATATCCCAGATGAGAAGACTCACAAACAGCAATAATATGATATTTGGGTTCCTTCCAAGCCAGTATTCCAGTAAATTTGACCCGTAATAAAAAATATATAGCATGAACGGAATGAAAATAGCAAGTCCTGGTATGGCTTCATAATGATTCCTGTGAAAGAGTATTCCTTTGTACCGCTCAAGCAGTTCATTTTCATCTTTACTTAAAGGCGCTCTGAATTTCCTCAGAGTTGGGCCAAGCTGCAGGATAAGCAGGCTCCATAACACAGCGACCAGTATCCCGATAGAACCATAAAGCATGGATCTAAGTTTCAGGCTAAAAATGATGCCAAGGATAAGACCAAGAACTAAGAGAAAAAACAACTGCAGCAGGATGCTGTATTGATATGAAAGCAGAGAAAAAGGAGGTATCCTGCCCACTATTTCTTCATATATCCATTTCATCTCTTTTTTGGCCATAGGATGATATTCATGTAAGGCATTAATATTAAACTTCCCTATAAATTCGCTACCAGCTTGTAATCTATTATTTTGCTGATGGCGACATCAAAGAAGACACGCTTGCAATGCTGCCTTTCGTGCCGATCAGAACCACAATATCACGGGTCAGTAATCTGAAGTCGCCAGCAGGACTGGTTATCGTCTCTTTTCCACGCTGAATTGCCAGTACAGTGACACCATACTTCTTTCTAAGTCCGATCTCAGCCAGCATCTTCCCAGCAAAGGGCGAAGCATCCGCTATTCTGATAATCCCGACCTCGCTCTCAGGCAATTGCTGTTTTAATTCTGGAAATACAGAATACTTTTGCTGTATTTTCCTGAACATCTCATAACCATCCTTCCTGATCTCGCAGATGTGTTTTTCAATCTCTTCAACAGGAATAAAATACCGATTCAGAGTCCTTGAAATAATCTCAATCGAAGTTTCGAACTCTTCAGGTATCACATCATCAGCACCAAGAGAATACAGAGGCTTGACCTCATTAGTATAACGGGTACGGGCGATAATATATACAGAAGGGTTGAGCCTTCGAGCCAGTTCTACAATCCTTCGCGTTGCAGCGGCATCTGAAATAGCGATCACTATTGCGCGCGCCCTTATAATATTAACACGCACAAGCATTGATTCCTTGGAAGCATCACCATATATTACTGGAATACCGCGTTTTTTTTCCATCCTTGCTGTTTCAGGGTTTATCTCAAGCACAACAAAAGGTATATTAGATGCCATGAGCGCTCTTGAAATATTCTTTCCGTTAAGACCAAAACCCACAACAATCACATGGTTTTTCAACTCTGTTTTCTTAAATTCGTCCCTGTAAAAGCGTCCGAACTTAAGCGCATGAGATACTGGCAGCCGTTCAATATATCCTGAGAACTTTCCACTTTCCTGGATCATAAACGGGGTGAACATCATAGTAACGATCGCAGATGCAAGAAATACCTGGTACTCATAACCTGAAATCAAACCAGAATTCAATCCTTCAGTTGACAGCACAAAAGAAAACTCGCCTATCTGAGAAAGCCCAAAACCTACCAGCACACCAATACGAAGCGGGTAGCCCAGCACAACAGGAAACAGTGTCCCTACAGTGAATTTAATAACGACAATCGCGAGCACTGCCAGAATTATGACGACCGGATTGTGAAGCACAGAGTTCACGTTCAATAACATACCAATGGATACAAAGAAAAGAATACTGAGAATATCCTTAAGCGGCAGGATCTCACTGAAAGCCTGATTCCCATATTCAGACTCAGATATCACAAGACCTGCAAGAAAGGCGCCAAGAGCAAGCGATAAGCCTGCAAGCGATGTCAGCCATGCAGTTCCGAAGCATATCAACACGATACTGGTCAAAAACAACTCGCGGTTCTTTGTCTGGACGATGCGATACAGCATCGCTGGAACAACAAACCTGGATACCACTATCACAAGGCTCACGATCGCAAGCGCCCAGAACATGTTCAGCACAATATCAAAAGCAGATAACGTGGACTTTCCGCCGAGAACAGGCATAAGCAATACAATCACTACAACACTCATATCCTGAAAAATCAACACTGCTGCAGACAAGCGACCCTGTGGAGAATCTATCTCGCCTCGGTCAGAGAGCACTTTGAGCACGATAGCAGTGCTGCTCATTGCGACCAGAAGTCCAACAAATATGCCCTTTTCGAATGAGAAGCCGATGGACAGCATTATTAATAGTACTGCTGCTGCCGTTAAAAAGACCTGAATGAAACCTCCAATGAACATGATGCGGCTGATCCTGATAAGCTCTGCAAGCGAGAACTCGACCCCGACCAGGAACAATAATAGAATAACACCAACTTCTGCAAGCACTTCAACTGACCCAATATCTTTTACAACAGCCAGCATAGAAGGACCGAGAAGCACTCCAGCGATAAGATAACCCACGATGGGCGCTATGCGAAGATGATGGAACAAAAAGGTGATTCCGATAGCTACGCCAAAAATAACAACAAAATCCCGTAAAAAAACAGGTTCAACCATCTCAACACTAATATAGCATATAGCAATATAACAGTAAATAGTCTTCCTTTGTTTAAATAAAAAGCACGGATAACGCGGATGGCGCGGATTTCCGCGGATACAGTAATTTCATATCGTGCCGTAAGATATTTAAATACTGCCGTAGAGGCATAACCAAAAAATAAGGTGGGTCATGATAGAAAAAGAGATAGAAAACGAAATTCAGATACTGGATGATCAGCCAACAGGTAACGCAACATCTTTCAATTTCGATGCTTATACTGAGGCACTTGCTGGAATAATTACCCGTGAGAAAACAAAAACGCCTCTGGTCGTGGGCATATTCGGTGCATGGGGAAGCGGTAAAACCAGCCTGATGTTAACGTTAAAGGATAAAATCATTAAAGAAAAACAGGGCATTTCCGCAAAAACAATCTGGTTCAATCCATGGAAATATGGCAAAGAAGAAGTAATATGGCGTGCCCTTATCACACGGATCCTCGAAGAATTGAAAATAGGTTTTGATTGGGATGATAATAAAAGCGGTGGCTTCAGGGAATATTTGAAACAGAAATTTGGTATTTTT
>JAWOKW010000088.1:0-8423 GCA_033854095.1 Candidatus Methanoperedens sp.
GCCGCTCAACGTGCAGTTGGAAGCATTTTCCACGGCGATGCCTCCATGATAGTTCACGTTAGCATTGTTGCTGTTCAGAGTGTTATTTTCAGAACCGTTTATATAGATACCGTAACCGTAGTTCTGGTTGGCATTGTTGCTGTTCAGATTGGTATTATCAGAATCTTCCAGATAAAAGCCGAGGTCATCATAGCCGTCATCATAGCCGTTCAGATTAGCATTGTTACTGCTCATGGTAATGTTGTTGCTGGAATAAAGACCAAGACCTCCATGGATATTTAAGTTGAAATTGTTGCTGCTCAGTGTGCCGTTTTCAGCATAATAAATTTTGGCGCTATGATTTCCGTTCAGGTTGCCGTTATTGCCTGTCATGTCGATGTTTCTGACACTGCCGAAAAAGAAGCCATTTTCATAGTTCTCATTAGCATTGTTGCTCTTCAGTATCAGGTCATCTTCGATTGAACCATGTACCCCTTCATTGTAATTCATGTCAGCATTGTTGTCGTTCAGTGCGACATTGTTAACACCATACGTGGTGATGCCGTCCCCGGCGTTCTCGCTGGCAGTATTGTTGTTCATGATAAGGTTGGCAATATTCATAAGGATGATGCCGCTTGCAGGATAAGATATATCCAGACATCCATTCAGTAAGCCGGTATAATTTCCTGAATAATTTCCCGAATAATCTCCCGCATAATTTCCCACAATATATTCCCCATTAAAAGACCCATTAAAGGACCCATCAAGAGACCCTCCAAGAGACCCATTAAGAGAGCCATCAAACCCAGCAGCTATACCACATAGCTCTAGTTGATCTCCGTTCCAGTTCGCTGTATTCCCTGTCATCGCTATATCTGAGATATTATACAGGTACATGCCGTCTCCATGATTAAAGTCAGCAGTGTTATTGGCAATCGCAAGATTTTCTGCGTAATTGATGGTTATCCCGAAATAGTAATTTCTGTTCGCATTATTATTGATCAGCCTGATATCCTGCGTTGGATCGAATTCTATTGGATAAATTTCCGCTGGATAAATATCTATGCCATCAAAGAGATTCTTATTTGCTGTATTGCTGTCAAGAGTGATATTGTGTGATTCCCCGATGAGAATGCCATCTTCACCGTTACTATTGGCATTGTTTCCCACAAGCGCGATGTCTCTTGAATTATCAATATATATACCTTCATCATTTGACCAGTCAGCAGTGTTGCCGCGCAGCGTGATGTTGTTAGATCCCTTAATATCGATCCCATCATCATAATAGGTCCAGATTGCGCTGTTATCTAGCAGCGTGATGTTGTCAGAGTTATTAATACCGATGTTTTCGCGTTCGTTCCAGTCCGCTGTGTTGCCGTTCAGCATGAGATTGTCTGAATTATCAACAATGATTCCTTGGATATCCCAGATCGCAGTGTTGTCGCTCAGCCTGCTGTTCCCAGAATCATAAAGTCCTATTCCACCATAATTGTAGTTGGCGTTGTGTCCGATCAGTGTACTGTTATAGGATTCTGTGATCAAGATGCCGGGATAATTACCGTTCTCGATAGCGGTGTTGTTGGTCAGCATATTGTTCTCAGAATCATAAAGATAGATGCCGTCCTCCAAATTCTCCCATGCGCTGTTGCCGTTGAGCACGTTGTTATTTGAAGGTTCAAGGTCGATACCGTCACCACTGTTCCAGTAAACGAGGTTGTTGTTCAGCAAGTTGTAGCTTGAATTTACAAGATTTATGCCGTCATATTCATTCTCTATTGCGACGTTGTTCTCGATTTTCCCATTGTTCACATTATCGTAATAAATCCCCTCTTCAAATCCGTTTACTCTCAGGTTTTTCACTGTGACATTGGTCAGCGTCTCTGTGTCGTTATGAACATACACGCCGTACCCAATATAATTACCGTTGATAAGGAAACCGTTGCCGTCAAACGTCACATCGCTTGAGGTAATTTCAATGCATGTGCCGCTCGCATTCATTATCGTCGTGTTGAGCACGTATTCACCTGACGCATTTATCTGCTGGCAGCCATCGATCCTATTGCCTCCGTTGTTCATAACCACATCTCTTGCAGCCATCGAATTGGCTTTTTCCTGCAGCGCAGCTATCTGGCTTTCTCTTGTTCGCACCCTACCTGCTTCTTTCTGCCTTATGGCAATTCTGTTCTTATTCGCATGTTCAGAATAGTCTATATCGTTTCTGAACGCTCTTTCATCTCTTTCCTGCTTCAGGGCTGCTAATTTTTCCTTAAACTGTGTTACATTGAAGCTTCCCTGTACCCCAGCAGCTCGATTTTCTCTCATCTGCGTCCTGCTGGCATCTTTCTGCGTCTCTTTGACTGAGATTGCGTTCCTTATGTCAGCCTCTTCCTTAGCCTCTGTAGCTCTGTTAGCTTTCTCTAAGGTTTGCAGGCTTTTTCTCTGTTGCTCTATTAAAGTTTCATCGGCATGTGCTCTTCTCACATCCAACATGCCTGCGTTTGAACCGCTAATGTTGACACTGCCATCACATGGCTGTGTTGCACAGGTTTCTGTTTTTGCCACGACCGCACTGCTCGCTAAGGAGACAGCGATCGCAAGCAAACATAGAGCTATTCCCAGTTTATACTTACTTTTAAGTCCCATATTCCATATCCTCCACTATATTTTATAGATGATTGTTTTAAAGATGATTAATTTCTAACTGGTCTTTATCTACAAGCCATCCCGTTTTTTAACCACAATCACCTGTAGTTCGTAAATAGGAACTGCTTGTATAACTAATTTACTATTTTACTCTATCTATCCTTTTCATAAAGCGAAACTATATATTGCTTTACATCGTATGTAAAGTTGTTAAACAAGGATAGAATAAGATGGATACTGCCGCCCCCTCAATTATTCTGGTATTTATAGCAGGTCTTGTGACGATACTGAAGCCATGCTGCCTTCCCCTTGTACCTGCAGTGATGTCAGGCTCAGCAGGAGGAAAGTTTCGACCTGTCGCAATCGTTTCAGGCATGGCGCTCAGCTTTACCATAATGGGCACACTTGTCTCTGGTTTTGGTGCAGCCTTTGCTGGCTTTGCAGACTATATGCGCAGCTTATCCATCATATTCATAATAGGGATGGGAGCTGTACTCTTTGATGATGATATAAACATGGAGTTCATAAAGCTCTCAAGCTCGATAACGCAGGGTATGAGAAATAACACAGGATTTTTAAATAGAGCAATGCCTGAACAGGGGCTATTTGGCGGCTTTTTCCTTGGGATGTCCCTTGGTGTTGTCTGGATACCATGTGTAGGTCCTATCCTGGGCGCAGTGCTCGCATACGTTGCCTCTGTTGGCAATATGTCATACGGCGCATGGATGCTGTTCGTCTATTCTGTGGGCATGAGCCTGCCCATGCTTTCTATCGCCTACTATGGTAAAAAGGTCACAAATAGATATAAATGGTTTATGAGGAACGGAGAAGTCCTTAAAAAACTTGCAGGTCTTGTGCTCATAGTTGTTGGAATCATGCTGCTCTTCAATATAGATAAACTCTTGATAAGGTTTTTATCACCTTATTTCCCGACAGTTATTAATGATATAGAATCCAATTTATCTAAATGAAACCGCAGATGAACTCAGATGAACGCACTGCTGCATATCAGCATCCACTTAGCATCGGTCACCTCTCCACCGTCTATCACACCTCCTTTATCCTGATGGGAACAAACTGGCTTGAGGGCATCCATGCGAACTGGAAGCTTTTTGCCTCAGGTCCTGATATAGTAAAAGCCTTTGAGAGCAAAGAAATCGATATCGGGTATATAGGTCTTCCTCCTGTTATGATCGGCATAGACCGCGGCATCAAAATCATTTGCGTTGCAGGCGGGCATGTTGAAGGCACTGTACTGATAGCTCAAAAAGGATACAGGACTTTCAGCGAGATGAAAGATTTTAAAGCGGTGCTTTCACAATTTAAAGTTATCGGCTCTCCGCCCAAGGGTTCGATCCACGATGTCATCATAAACAATGCTTTAAAAGAAGCAAAGCTCGACATCAAAGTAAAGAATTTTGCATGGACAGACTTTGTCCTTGAAGCGCTCGTGGATGGCGAGCTTGATGCAGCGGTCGGGACACCGTCTCTTGCAGTTGCAGCAGCGCGAGCCTGTGGGGCAAAGATTGTTATCGCACCCGATGCTCTGTGGCAAAACAATCCGAGCTACGGCATCGTCATCAGGAAGGAGATGGTTCAGTATCCTGAAGTGATTTTAAGATTTTTGGAGATGCACGAAAGAGCGACAAATTTCATCAGGACAAAGCCGCTCGAAGCTGCAAAAATAGTCTCAAAACTCACAGGCATCGTGGGTGAGGATTTTGTGCTCGAAGCTTACAGGGTCTCACCAAAATACTGCGCTGCTTTATCTTCCGAATTTGTCAGCTCGACAATGGCTTTCGTGCCTGTGCTTCATAGATTAAAATATATATCAAAAAACCTGTCTGAAAGCGAAATATTTGAGCACGGTTTTATTGATAAGATCCACAGAGAACCGCCGCATTACAATCTAAAGTAACCATTTCATTTAGAAACAATTATGATTACGCCCACGTTTTAAGAGGTGAGGAATCTCATTGAATGTAACTGCATTTACCATTGAAAATATCCCCTTGATCAAACCGGGCGATGATATCGCGCGCCTTATAACGGGAAAGGCTGAACTTGAGGATTCTGACATCGTTGTTATTTCTTCAACCATTGTGTCAAAGTCAGAGAACAGGATTCTTCCATTAGATAACGTGAGAGTAACAAACAGAGCAATAGATATCGCAAAAAAGAACGACAACGACGCCGGGTTCGCTCAGGCTGTACTTGATGAGAGTGAGGAAATATTGATCGAATCCCCTTTCCTTCTCGTCAGGACGAGGAACGGAAGCATCTGTGTCAATGCAGGTATAGACCGCTCGAATGTTGAAGGTGCTGAGAATATATTGTTGCTTCCAGAATTCCCTGATGAGAGTGCAAAAAAAATAAAGGAGGCTATATTCGCATATACAGGTAAAAAGGTGAGCGTTATCATCTCAGATACCAATGGCAGGGCTTTCAGGATGGGGCAGACTGGAGCAGCTATCGGGATCGCTGGAATAATGCCAACACGGGACTGGCGAGGGACAAAAGACCTCTTTGGCAGGGTTCTTGAAGTAAAAAATGAGGCTGTCGTTGATGAAATTTCAGGCTTTGCAAATATACTGATGGGAGAAGGAAACGGCGGTACACCAATCGCGGTAATCCGCGGTTTGAACCTCTACCATGAATCGTATGGTGTAAAGGAATTATACAGGCCTGAAAAAGAAGACGTGATATATAAAGCCCTCAAATCTCAGTCAGTTTGAACTGTTTTATATCTTTTTTAACTTCAAAGAAATCCTTTGCAATACTTCCAACTTTTGCCCTGTATTCCTCTGGTGTGAAAACCCCGAGCCGCCAGTTATCAAGCTGCGCTTTTTCAAGGGATGCAACAAGACTTGAGGCTTTATCTATGGATTCCATTTTACCGTTTATCAGTACCTTTGCTTTCATTTCAGTAATCTCAGGTTTTTCAGGTATATCCACGATAACGTACTCAGGCGCAATGGCTGCCCTTTCTGCTATTTCATTTTCAGCTCTTTTTATGTTGCTCCTGAATTTCAGTACATCTATATTCACTGAATCAAAACCTGTATAAAGCGCCCTTTTGAACAGCCGCCGCTCATCAAGTCGTTTTTTAATCTCAGCCGCATAACCTCCTGCGTTCATCATCTCCATCATGAACTCAACATCGTCCATCCTCTGCAATACCAACGGAGAAAGATTTTTATTCTCGACCATGTATTCAGCAGCACGTGTGCACATGGATTCAGCAATCCTGCTGACATGATGAAAATAAACTGTTGGATGCATCAGGAATCGCGATACAAGCAGCGATTCGGCTGCCTGCAGTCCGCCGATATTCAAAACAAGTTTATTCTCATTAAACCGTAACTCATGAATAAGCCTTACGTGGTCAACAAAGCCAAAAGCCACTCCTGTATAATGGGCATCTCTTACAAGATAATCCATCTTGTCCACATCTATTTCGCTATTGATGATCTGACCCGGATATGTCTTACCCCTGATATGTCCTGCTATTGATGACGGCGACAGATTATGTTCTTTTAGCACATCAGAGATTGCTCCCTTTCTTAAGAGATCCTCCACGCTGTCATGACTTTTTCTTGTGTATCTCTGGATAAGCTCCTCGGTCGCATGGGAAAATGGTCCGTGCCCGATATCATGCAGCAGCGCTGCAGCGAGCAACTCTTTCTGCTTGTGTTCATCTACCTGATTGACTAAATATCTTGTAAGGTGATATACACCAAGTGAATGTTCAAATCGAGTGTGGTTCGCACCCGGATACACAAGATTAGAAAAACCAAGCTGTCTTATCCTCCTCAGCCTCTGGAGCTGCGGCGAATCTATCAGAGCAAGAGCCAGTTCATCAAGCTCGATATAATCGTGTATCGGATCGCGTATTACTTTCATTTTTAAACCTACTTTATTCGTAGCTTGTTCGACCGAAATGTATTTAAACTTTAATACTCCATGAGGAGTATTATAATGATAGTGGGATGAGCACAGCGATACTTGCTTAATACTATATCTCATTATCATTAAAATATAAAAGGGGTATAAAATATGACTGAAAAAACTAAGAAATTTGGAAAAATGGGGTGGATTCCAGACCGTCCCAGTTTCAAGGATTACACAATAGAACACGAAATTTTTCAGAAATCTGAATCCAACGAGATGCAGAAACTCGTATCTTCTGTCCGTTTGGAAAAAGGAGAGAAGAGCCTGCCGGCATCTGTAGACCTCAGAAAGTGGTGTTCGCCTATTGAAGATCAGGGAAATCTCGGGTCATGTACAGCCAATGCGGCAGCAGGCATCGTGGAATATTTCGAAAATAGAGCATTCGGAAAATATCTTGATGCGTCCAGACTGTTTGTTTATAAAGTCACAAGAACTCTAGGACACTGGACAGGAGACAGCGGAGCAGAACTTAGAACTACCATGGGAGCGTTGGTCCTCTTCGGGGTTCCGCCTGAGGAATACTGGCCTTATACTGATGCGAAACCTGATTTTGATGTGGATCCCAGCCCTTTTTGCTACTCGTTCGCAGAGAATTATAAGGCTCTCAAATATTTCAGGCATGACCCTGCCAATAGTTCAAAAGATGCTATTCTTGCAAGTGTCAAGAAAAACCTTGCAGCAGGCATACCTGCGATGTTTGGCTTTACAGTCTTCGATTCGATAAGCCAGGCAAACGAATCTGGAAAGATACCATTCCCATGCCAAACCGAAGGTGTACTTGGAGGACATGCTATTGTTGCAGTAGGGTATGATGATAGCATGGTGATCGAGAACACAACATGTGGAGAACAGACAGAAGGAGCGCTGCTTATCAGGAATTCATGGGGCGAAAGCTGGGGAGATAAAGGACATGGCTGGCTGCCATACAAGTACATATTCGAGGAACAGGCAATGGATTTCTGGTCGATGCTTAAAGAGAATTGGGTGGAGACAGGTAAATTTACCTGAAATTTCGCAGCTTTAGCGTAAGGTAGTTCGTGGATGTCGAAATCAGAAAAGCAGCGCAATCCGATATAAAAGATATAAAAAAACTCCTCTCTTTTTATTTTCTCAGCACTGAAAAAGTGGAAAAAAACCTCCCCGAATTCATAGTAGCCGTACTGGAAGATACTATTGTGGGATGCGCCTGCCTTGACATAGGAGATGTTGTTGAGCTTCGGTCAATCGCTGTGCTTCCGGCTTATCGGAACAAAGGCATTGGTTCAAAACTGGTCGATGCTATCCTAAATCGCGCTGCTGAGCTGACAGATACTGTTTATCTTCAGACGGCTTCACCTGCCTTTTTTGAGAAGAAAGGATTCATGAGGCTAGCACACGATACGAAGAAGGAGATATGGAAAGAGTGCGCAGAGTGCGATAAATTCGACATTTGCAGGCAAACGCTGATGATCCTCAAATTTCATTGTAGGGTTTGTGACTCATAAACTATATATCAACAACATACTTCTCAGCGTATCTAATGTATAAATATGCCCTTTATACCACGACGCAAAGCCGTGAAGAGGAAATCCGACCGATTAAAAAATTGCTTGAAGATGTCAGTAAAAAACACGGAATGGAATATGATATCATTGATATTGCATCATTGAGCGAGAAAGAAAAAGAAGAGCTGCTCGAATCCCTGCGCATCATCAGCAGAAAGAATGGGAAAAGCGTGGTCAGTAAAGGCAGGGGTGCGCTCCCGATATCACGTTCAGGCAAACTTGGGAACATGGGGATACTGGTACAGTTGGAGGATGGGAAACCGAAAGATGTATTCCCGCATGAGAAAAATGGGAAAAGAATCGACT
>JAWOKW010000089.1:0-6630 GCA_033854095.1 Candidatus Methanoperedens sp.
AAATACCTATCAAAAAGAATTTAAATATGTATCTACAATTGTAGAACAATGGAGTCCTGATTTTGCCATCACATCTACTTTCTCTTGCAGATTTATCTTATACTGATATTATCTCCTTACTTGACACAGCATCTGACCTGAAAGAAAAAAGAGAACGCGGGAAAACACAGGATACACTGAAGAGCAGGACACTTGCTATGCTTTTTGAAAAATCATCCACACGCACGCGTCTATCATTTGAGGTAGCCATGACCGAACTTGGGGGACATGCGATTTTCCTGAGCACCAAGGATATCCAGCTTGGGCGCGGGGAATCTGTAGCAGATACTGCCCGCGTCATGTCGCGCTATGTTCATGCAATCATGGCACGCGTATATAAACATGAAAACCTGATCGAACTTTCAAAATACGCAACCGTGCCTGTTATCAACGGACTCTCTGACCTTGAACATCCATGCCAGTTGCTCGCTGACCTCATGACGATCAGGGAATACAAAGGAAAATTCAAAGGTCTTAATTTTTCATGGATAGGGGATGGTAATAACGTATGCAACTCTGCTATACTTGCATGTGCGCTCACAGGGATGAACATGACAGTAGCATGTCCAGAGGGGTATGAACCAGATAAAGAGATCATCAATAAAGCAAAGCAGCTTGGTGGAGAGATAAATATTATCCGCGACCCTCTGAAATCCTCAATAAATGCTGATATTCTCTACACGGATGTCTGGGTTTCAATGGGCGACGAAGAAGAGTATAAACAGAGGCTACATGACTTCAAACCCTACCAGATTAATAGTAAGCTTTTAGAATACGCCAAGCATGATGTGATGGTGCTTCACTGCCTTCCTGCTCATAGGGGCGAGGAAATAACGGCGGACGTGATCGATGGACCACATTCAGCCGTATTTGACCAGGCAGAGAACAGATTGCATGCCCAGAAGGCGCTGCTGTTGAAATTGCTGTCGTAATCATTTATGCGAGGGTTGCCCAGCCCGGTCAAAGGCGATGGATTCAGGGTCCATTTCCGTAGGGATTCGAGGGTTCAAATCCCTCCCCTCGCATTCAAAACTATGAACTCTCTGGACGTCTTAATTTCTTCCGAATTAATGGTATGATTATGGGTATCCAATCATGCTAGAGGTTTATATTAACGTAGTGCTCGTATCAAATTTTATACAAACCGTTTAAAAATGAATGAATAGATTAGAAAGTTTTAAATACCAATATGAACATGTATGATATGTTCGTAATAGAAACCCAAGGGAGCGGGATTATCGTGCCCCCATCCTGCATCAATGCAGAAAAAAAGGGGCACTTCCCACTAATTTCGGGTTTGAACAAGGAGGCATAAATATGGAAGACAAATCCGTGGAAAAATTCAAAACTATGTTGAGCAGTATGGAGAAAGAATATGAGTGTCTCAGTCACTATCAGCGTGCAAAGGTCGCAATAGAACAGATAAGCATGTGGCAGCACAAATTCAATGAGGCAAAAGTTAAAATCCAGCGGGAAAATATTATTGATGCCACTTCTACGAACAGTATACTTAGTCAATATCCTGAAATAGAAGCATGATACATGTTAAAAAGAATTCAGTGGGAATTGAATACTTTTCTCATATCAGCTTCAGTGAAAAGTAAAATTCCCTCATCTTTTGCTAACTTTAATTTAAGGGCTGCTTCAACCGCATTTTTATTCTTGCCTTTAACTCTCTTGGATCAAAAGGTTTTACAACGTAATCGTCCACCCCCAGCTCCATCGCTTTGAGTTTATCTTCTACGCTGGTTTTGGCAGATAATATTATTATGGGGATATTTTTTGTAGTATCATGCTCCCTCAGTTCCTCGCATACCTTATAGCCATCTAAGTCAGGCATCATGATATCCAGGATCATTATGTCAGGCGATTCAGCAAAAACCATCCCTAAGGCTTCTTTTCCATTCACAGCTTCTATAACCTCAAATAAATCAGGTGGGAGAGAATCCCGGATAATGGTTATTACATTTTTATCATCATCAACAACCAGCACTTTAGTTTTCTTTTCAATTTTTTTTTCTTCGCCAGTTGTTAATGACCAGACTTTTGCAGAACCTATCTCCTCGTAATCGACTAAATTTTTCTCTTTCAAGCCTTCTAAGTACTTAAGAGCGGTCACCTTGCTCATATTTACCCTGCTAACTATCTCACTGGTTGTCAATTTCCCTTCTTTCATTACATTAAGTAAATCTTTTTCACGCCAGTGCATATTATGCCTTCAAATTCGTTAAGATTTGAATAAATAGTATATTCATTTATTGACTAATTAATCTTTGCATGTATTTTTTCGACAAGCGATGTGAAGTGGTCTATATTTTCTGTCCCATCGACTCTATATTTTGCACTTACTGCCGCAAAGACCGTGTTTTTCAAAAATAGTAGATTATATGTAACCCCATCGCTTTGCTTTTTCTTAAATAAAACAGATGATTCACCAAAAGTTCTTGCTTTAATAGTTCTTCCATAGTTGTTGTTTTTTAAATAATCCACATCTGCATTATAAGCGCACGCTGCTCCTTCCCTATGCTGATATGTCGTTATGACCTGTATTATTATGTCTTTCTTATTCAGCAAAAGGCAGCTAAAACATCCTTCTGTAAAATTCCAGTCCTTTAACTGTGCAGTAGTCGCATAATTAAAGCACAATTCAGGCTCTGTGGCGAGCGTGCATACATTCTCATAAACAGTTTCAGTGCTATCTCCAGCTTCAGCCCGCGTAAGCGCGATATCGATAGAACGTCCTGACATGGTCTCATAATAAAAGCGGAAGATAGATATGAAAGTATCGACGTCTTAATAGATAAAATAAAATAGAAAGAGTGACTTATTAATACTCTGTATTATAAAATGTAGCGAGGAGCTTAAAATGTTTAAAGCAGTAATCGGTGCAGAGAAACTAAAAGACACGATTGAATCAATATCAACACTTGTAGACGAAGCTAAATTCAAGGTCAGCCCTGATGGTATATCTGTCAGGGCTGTTGACCCGGCAAATGTTGCCATGGTCAGTCTTGATATTGCAAAAGATGCTTTTGATTCCTTTGAAGCTACAGAAGGGGAACTTGGTGTTGACCTCACAAAATTAAATGGAATAATGGAAATGGCTGATAAGGGCGATAGTATCGAGCTTGAACTTGATGAGGCTGCACATAAGCTTATTGTGCGGATGCGCGGGCTTTCTTATACCATGTCCTTGCTCGATCCATCCTCAATCAGGAAAGAGCCAAAAGTGCCTTCCCTTGACCTGCCTGCACGCGTCGTCGTGAGCGGTGAAGATATGAAGCGGGCAGTAAAAGCTGCTGAAAAGGTGAGCGATTATATGTCAATGGGTATAAAAGGAGATGTCTTCTTTATGGAGGCAGAAGGAGACACGGACACGGTCAGGCTTGAGATGAAAAAAGACCAGTTAATAGAGATAAAACCCGCAGAAGCAAAGTCGCTGTTCTCGCTTGATTATCTCACTGATATAAGTAAGATCTTAAGCAAAGCCAATGAGGTCACAATAGATCTCGGAAAGGACTATCCTCTCAAAATCAGGTTTAAAATCGCTGAAGGTCACGGTGAGGTCAGTTATATGCTTGCGCCGAGGGTAGAATCAGAGTAGCTGACAGATTTTGTCTACAGGTATGATTTTACAGGTATGATTTAACAGAGCCAGCGATTATCTTAAATATTCCTTCAGCTTAAACGCCAGCGTGGTCGTTATGCTGTTAAAAAAATTCAGTAGAGATGAGGATGCGATCGAACTGCCGATAAATATCGTTGTTATGCTTGTCGTTGGTATGGTCGCGCTTGCTGCGCTGCTGGCGATTATCCCGAAACCCAAGGAGAACCTGAACGTGGATGTCCTGGGTATATCAATCGACAACAATAATGAACAGAATGGAAGCACTGCAAAAGTGGTCGGAGCAGGAGAACACGACATACAGATCAGTGTCAAAATATTCGATAAGAACAACAATCCTGTTCAAAAGGTCAGCGTTACCCTGAACGGCGGAGGGGGATTTGGAGCGAACCAGACAGACGAATCTGGCGGCGCTGTCATAAAACTTGGTTATGGGCAGGGGACTAAGGTGAATGTCAGACCAAACCAGCAGACCATTGAGCTAAAGCTGTCTGCCAAGGCTAACGGTTTCTACGACTACGTAGATGAACGGGCTGTCATGCTTTATCAGACAAGGCAATAGTATGGCTATCGGGCTTCCGATAAAAATGGTCGTGCTCACCATCGTGGGCATGGCTGGGTTAGCTGCAATGCTTATATTTGTAAATAACAGTGCAAACATAATCCCACAGCCAATGTATGCAAATGTAAAAAACAATACCTTGATTATATTATCAGCATCTCCAGACACCATCGAACTACAGATTGAGGTCATAAACTCTGAGGATGGCACGCCTGTAGAAAGAGCAAGCGTGGTCATGTCGGGTCTGAACGCTGCTGCTGTCAATTTAACAGGCAGTAATGGAGAGACGATATTAACCCGCATTCCGTACCTTTCTATTACCTCATGACTAATTATTCACCGATTTACAGTAAATCCCTTCATCAAATCCCGCCAAATTCAAAATTCTCTTTTGATTTTTATCCAGCTCTTTAGATAGTACCCATTCTTCACATTTCTTTTTTAACATTCTTATCACAAGAATAGGACTTAGAATATATTGTATTGCATAAGTTGTAGGTTTCTTCGTCTTCTGTCGATTTAATCCCTCCACCGGCTTCGCATCAGGTTTTTCCAGATTTTTCCTGACCACTCTTTCAAGAATTGTATAGACCTGAGCTGCCATCAAAAGAATATAGCCAAAAGCGACTATCCTTTCTGGATTCTTTAAGCAATAAGCTCCGACCAGGGTTGGATCTTTAATAAACTTGAAAATATTTTCAACTACTTGCTGACCTTTATATTGAGAAAGAATTTCCCGATCAGGATATTTTTCCATATCTTTAAGAGTAGTGATCAAAACAAAAAGACCACACCTCTCCTGTTCCAGATTACATGCTGTGACATCCTGGCAAGGTTCTAATTTTACAAGAAATCTTTTTTCTTTTAATGGGATTTCACCATTCTTAAGACGTCCTCTCTTATTTCTTTTAATGGTTTTTTCAACCTCAATAATTTCAGATGTAATTGTATGGAATCTGGACTTATTTTCTTTTTGGAACTTATCAATTTCTGCTCTTGCATCTGCTTCACAAAAGAACTCCCTCTTATTTTCCCCGTCTGCTTTTTTCATCAATTCAAGTTTCTCCTTTTCAATTTTAGAATTCATTGTTTTTAGTTTTCTTTTATCGAGTGAACTTGAATGAAACACTACAAACCTGTATGTATCGCCACATAATTCCCTTTCAAAACCAATTGATTTATAGGCTGCTGCCTTTTTTCCCTCGCCCAAAGTGCCTATCTCTGTCCAATTACCATCCTTAATTGCCTGGTCTGTCAGCTCTTCAGCAAGATCATACCGCTCTGGCAAACGGGAGATCATATCTATATGATATTCTTTGAATAGTTTGAGGTTATCTTCAGTAACGGTTGCACTGTCGGCAGTATAAAGCAAGAAATCATTATCATTCTTTTGTAAAACCTGACGCACTTTTTTTATCCAATTGTTATTGAATTTCATGTCAGATGTATTGCCTGACATTACTTCTCCCAAAATCGGAATTCTATCTGAAGACGTTGCAGTTCCGAACATTATTTGTTTCAGATCAGGCCGCTTATCCTTACTGAAACCTTGAGTAATATCAATAGGTTCTGGCTTATTTGTCTCATAAGCACCATAGAAACTTTTACTTGTTGTATCGACTCGAATACTGCTTGTATTGATATCGTATAATTTTATGTTGCTATGCGTCAGCATTGAGAATATTTTTTGTGGATTGGATCGATAGAATTCATCCAAAACATTGCCTGAACGCTCTTCGGTGAAATTGGATGGAGAAATGTCTGGTTTCCATGGAAAGATCAATGGCATTGGTTTATCTTCAAAAAAGTGAGATAGACGATATAACCTTATTTTGGCATCTGATAAAAGATTTAAGATCATGCCTGAAATCATTGTGCCTGCATCGACTATTGCCTGACTGTTTGGTTTTGTTACGGCTTCATTAATTATTTGAGGTAGTTTCATCTGGTTCATCAATTGCCCTAATAAGGGCAAATAATCAGCTCTATATGCAGAAATATTCATCAATCAATCATCTCCTCTGCAATATATGTTTTACAATATACTACTGAGGTTCGTTGATTATCGCTATTGGTAAAAATAGATTTCTAAATATACTTGGGGTACGGAATGCGGGTTCAAAGGCCAAGAGCCGGTATTGGTGCATGCCACTCCTCCTCCAATCAGGCCATTTGGGGTGCAGCCAGTCGGCGCTGTCGTTGCCTCTACATGCATGAAGCCAGCAGCGCCTTTGGTCACTCTCCATAGCGCATGGTCAACCAGGAGGAATCTGCCCGGCACTGGAGTTGTCAAATCAAAGACCGCTGCAGAGCCAGGTGCTACATAGACCGTCTCCTCGTTCTTCATGAAGACGCTGGGATCTCCTGTATAAACCTTGTCAAAAATTGTTCCAATTATGTGCCA
>JAWOKW010000090.1:0-17143 GCA_033854095.1 Candidatus Methanoperedens sp.
GGCTATGACTGGAATGTCACAGTGGATAACCAGACAGTCCTGAGCCGTGTCGTGAATGTGCTGGTCGTGAGGGGGGCACAGGGTATATATAAAGCTCACAAACCTGGTCAAGCCACGCTGACCGCGATTGGCGACCCGGTCTGCCGAAAAGAGCAGCCGCCCTGCGAAGCACCTTCGCGCCAGTTCAGGCTCTATGTGGTTGTAACTGAAGGAGCTACGCCTGCTGAGACCCAAAAAGCACCAGGATTCGGGTTAATGCTCTCGTTTATCGGGCTGAGCTGCGCTTTCTTTGCAAGGTCGAAAACATACCTGCTCACCCTCGGCGCAACGTTGCCGCACTTTCGGTAAAACACAACCCTCCATCCTTTTTCTTCAAAGCGACATGCGCTTAACCTGGCTTTTTCAGGGCGCTTGCAAGCATAATAGCACGGGAAGCATCTTCTTTGACTCTTGATGTGTCAACAAACACCTTCTCAATCAGCACAGCTGCGCCATAACCATGTCCTCCGCCAACGAAAACAAGAGTCCTGAAAATAAGGTTCCCTGTTATCCCATCTGGCGCGATTATGAAATTTGCTTCTTTAACTGCATCTTCTATCAATATTGAATAATGCACAGCATCGATACCAGCATCACGTATTCTTTTTGTTACAAGCTCAGCATCAGCAAGCGTTCTATCCACATGCGCATCCCTGCCTATATCTTCAAACCTTCCGCCAGACAAAACCCCGACTTTTACCCTGATGCCAAGGCGTCCAATATACTCAACACTTTTTTTTATAAGTTCGATCATATCAGCGATAGAATTTCCTTCGTCAATACCAACAGGTGCGAGGAAAAAAGGTCTCCTATCTGCGGCCTCTAATAATGCGACCCTGTACAGTCTGTCGATGCCAAGCGATTTTTTCAGTATTGAAAGCGTCTTGGTCGCACTGAGAGTTCCTCTCACAGCGCCATCTATCTCTCCCGCAGCCAGCAGCTCTACTAATGTTCTCGATGGCTCTGTGGAATGGATTATCTCAAGTTGGGTGCCTGCTCTTAGCTTTTTTTCATCACCCACAAGCACAACATCAGCATACTGGCGTGCATCCTCTGCGCTCTTAATGAATCTTTCAGAAACTTCCCCGACCCCAAGCCCTATCTTAGCATGATTGCTTTTTGCTTTTCTTTCGATCTCATAAACTATATTCATACCTTTTTGCCCAGTTCTTTTGAGCGCTCACATGCAGCAATAACAGCGTTCATCATTGCAACACGTACACCGCGTTCTTCCATGACCCTGATGCCCCTGATCGTAGTACCGCCAGGGGATGTCACCATATCCTTCAGGTCTGCTGTGTGGGCTTTATTTTCCAGTACCATTTTGGCTGCTCCAAGAACTGTCTGTGCAGCCAGAAGCCGTGCTGTACTCCTGTCAAGACCTTCATGTACCCCACCGTCTGCAAGGGCTTCGATTATCATGAAGATGTAGGCAGGTCCGCTTCCAGATAATCCGGTGACAGCATCCATTAAGTGTTCAGGCAGCACCACGGTCTTTCCTATGGCTTTAAATATTTCACATGCGAACTTTCCTTCCTCTTTTGAGACCGCGCTACCCAGACTGATGGCAGATGCAGCTTCTTTTACGGTTGCTGCTATATTGGGCATCACTCTTACCACCTTTGTTCCCTGCGGCAGAGCATTTTCAAAGGTTTTTATAGGGACGCCTGCTGCTATTGAAATAATGAGCTGGTTCTTTATGGAATTTTTAATCTCTTCTAAAACATGGGGAACGATCTGAGGCTTGACCGCAATTATCAGTATATCTGAATCGATGACAGCACTGCAATTGTCCTTACAGGTGTTTATTTTATATCCCTTTGCAAGCGACTGAAGTTTCGCAAGATCCATGTCGCTGGCATAGATTTTATCGGGCACAACAATCCCGACATGAAGTATGCCTTTGATCAGGGCTTCGCCCATCTTTCCTGTGCCGATAAATCCGATCCTTTTTTCAGATAGAGTCATTGTGATATTTCAGGTACATAAAGTGGGTGAACCAATAAAAAGATTTTCCTCAGCTCATGGTTTTCACGACCAAAACAGGCATTTTTGCGCTCTTGACCACATCAGAGGTCGTGCTTCCAACCAGCAGCTCCCTGAACCAGCCTTTACCGCGCCTGCCCATCGCTATCAACGACACATCCTCGCCATCTGCAACAGAACAAATCTCTTCTGCCGGGTTCCCAACGCGGACATGGTATTTCACATCAAAGCCTGCCGTGACGAGTCCCTCCTTTTTATCCTCAAGCTTCTTTTTTGCTTCCTCAACATTTGTCTCTATCTCTTTCTCTGTTTCGCCTCTGTTAACAACATGTACCAGCACCATATCTTTAATCTCTTCAAGCCCTTTTACAAAAGAAATCGTTTCATCTGTACGTTCTGAAAAATCAGTGGGACAGAGCACTTTTGAGAAGATATGTGAACAGAACTTTTCAAATTTTTCACCCTCAAGTCCCTCTGCCAGTTTGTGGCGCATCAGCAGAACGTGGGTCTTTGAATGGCGCATTACACCCAGCGCTGTACTCCCAAGAAGCAAGCCTTTTATCAGGCTTCTTCCGCGCGCATTCATTGCGATTAAAGAAACATTCTCTTTATCAGCAGTTCCAAGGATGGAGTGGGAGATATCGCCGCCTGTCATCACATCCACCTGTACTTTAGCCTTCAACCCGAGGCGTTCAAGGTGCTCTTTCTGCTCTTCTAATCTGATCTTTGCATCCTCCACATGCTGTCCATACATCCACCCATGCTTTGAAGGGCGCGAAGCATCGACCACATGCAAAAGCACGACCTCTTTTATTCCAGGAATCCCGGCAATGCATTCAAAAGTTTTCTGTGCATAATCTGAAAAATCTGTTGGAAATAACACCTTTTCGAACATAAAATCTCCCATACTAATTTTCTAAGTTCTAATATTTTAATTTTTCTTTTACAGATAGCTTGGTACAAAAATGATCACGAAATATACCACCATCGTCGCAAGTCCGAGCGGGACCCCAAGTCTTGCCCATTCTTTGCTTGTGATTCCAAGTTTTCCTGCTGAAATGATGTTGGGTATGTTGCCTGGGATCAGCATTCCGCCTGATATTAAAAGCCCCATAAGTGCAGCATTTATCTGCAGTTGTGAAAGGGACGGCCCCATCTCAGCTGATGTAAGGGTGGCATTGTCTAAGATAGCTGAGACCATATTGACCCAGAAGAGCGCCTCAGGTGGTACTCTTGTGAAATATTCAACAATTAGCGGTTTGAAGCCGTCTCCCAGGAAAACAAGTGCCATAATGAACACATAGACCCTGACACCCCTCATAACGACGTCCTTCGGCGTTTCTTTGTAATCTTCAGCCTTCATACCTTGCTCTTTTGTATTCACTTTCCCAATAAAGAACATTCCAATAATACCGTATGCGATAACGCCTGGGATAATGTAAATGGCGAGCTGTTCTATTAAGTAAGTGAATGATGCACCGTAACCAAGAGGTGGCGGGTCTTTCAGTTTGTTGATTGCGATGGTCGAAAGCGGCTCACCAAGAGGTGTGAGCGCTGCACCAAGTCCAATTGAAAAACAAGCTATTACCACAAGATCTATCCTAGATTTTCTCGATAGCGGCATAGCATTCGCCATCTCTACGAGTATTATAGCAGCAAGAATGGCAGAAATCACACTGGAGATTAAACCAAGAACAGCTATAAGGATAAATGCCATAATCTTCAGTGAAAGTACCTCGGTCATCCTTCTGATTGCACTATGAACAGGTTTGTGCCATTTATAGATAATCAATCCCACAACCAGTACAACCTGAACTATACCTATGGGAACGTGAAGGTTCTGTACCTGTATATACACAGGTGCAGTTAATGCTTCTTCGATTATTCCCCATCTCCAGCCTGTCTCGGTACCTGCAAGGATAATAAAACCCGAAATTGTCACAGCCAGTATTCCGCATATAAACAGAAATACTTCCAGATTTTGCTCAATAATCTTTATCTTGAAAGGCCCAATAAGTACAATCAGAAATATTATGAAAAGCCCTGCGATTCCTAAATCAAGCGCCATTATTTCCTCCTTTGCGTTTTCAGAAGTATCAACTACTGCAGCGCAAACTATATATGTTACTCCTGCAATTAAGTACGTTGTAGTGGGCAGAAATCTTTTTTACACCACCATCCCACCCCCAACCTGCCCACTAACCACCTTTTATGAAATACTTTAAAATAGTATCTCTCAGTTTCTCAATAACATCTCTCATGCCCGAATCTTTGCTAAAAACGCCGGATTCACTATCGTGTTCAGGTGAAGCCCCATTTCTAAAGGTGTATATCCAAGTGCAAGACCGAGCAGTTGACTGTAATGTACAACAGGTATATTGTACCCCAGTTCAACCTGTGATGTGTCATACTGCAAATGACAGAATGGGCATGCGTTCACTATGCAGTCAACGCCTGCTTTTTTCATCCTCAAAAGCTTGTACTCTGTCATCTTGAGAGAGGCTTCAGGCATTGCAGACCTCACACCTCCGCCAGCCCCGCAGCAGCTCATCTTGCCTTCATAAGGCACGCTCACAGTACCTGTAGCTTCTACAAGCTCATCAAAAAACACGGGACATTCAGCTCTCCCAAGCTTTCTATCCTTTGTGGGTTTGAGAAGATGGCATCCATAGTGGACAGCAGCCCTGAGCCCAAGAGGTCTCTCTACAAGCCTGTTCAGTTTCTCAACACCTATATCTTTATAGAGGAATTCTATTATGTGCCTCACTTCAATCGTGCCAATGTAGTTTTTATCTATTTTTTTAAGATACGCATTCACTTCGTTCCTGAGATTGCTATCGCTCTTCAGGATATTGTTGGCATCAGTCAGTGAACTGAAGCATCCGTTGCAGAGTGTCAGTATATCGGTGTTCTTCTCTTCAGCAAGCACAAGGTTCCTTGATGCGAGCGTAAGCCATGTTAACCTGTCAAATGAACGAAATAACCCGGGCGATGGGCAGCACGAAGCTCCTTTCAGTTCGCTCCATTTAATGCCAAGCTTATCAAGAACCAGCATGGTAGCTTTTTCAATACCAGGATATCGATTTGGGATAAGGCATCCAAGGAAAAGGGAAAGCTCTTTCATTCGCGTATCAGCTCAACAAATCCTGTCGATTTAAGAAGGAGCTTCACTTCCCTGAGAGCTTCTGGATTCCCAGACTGCCCAAGCCCTATTTCTTCTCTGATTGAACGGTGTTCATCATCTATAGGGACCGCATGTCCTGTTTCGAAGATGCAGTTGCATACTTTCCTGTGGGCAGGAAGTATCCTGCCTTTTTTCACGGCTTCGCCCCTGAGGGTAAATACAGCATCAGTTATCCTAATCCCGCGCGGGCATCTCTCATGGCAGGTATAGCATGTCGTGCACATCCAGAGCTCAGGGTCGCTGGATACATCTTTATTTAGTGACTCTCTGACAATCCGCCTGATGTTAAGGCTTGTGTGCCTGCCAGAGGGGCAGCTCGCTGTGCATGTACCGCACTGCAGGCAGGTGAGTATTTCTGAGTTTTTCATCGAATGAATAATGTGTATACTGGTATTTAAGGACTTCAGGGTTCTGATACCAGTGCATATTCAATATCGTTCTATTATATTGTACAGCGTATCTCGCTTTGCGACAGGTCTCCCCAATTTTTTAGCCACGTTCACGAATTCCTCTATGCTTTTACTGTGGAAAGGCACTCCTGCCGCCCGCACCACATTTTCCTCTATCATCGTGCCCCCAAGGTCGTTCGCGCCAAAGTTCAGGGCTACCTGAGCCACGGAAAGACCCTGAGTGACCCATGAAGCCTGAATATTTTTAATATAGCCATCAAGAAGAATCCTTGATACTGATACCATCTTTAAGTAATCTATTCCTGTTGAGTCACCGCTCAACTGGGTATTCTCAGATTGGAAGCTCCATGGAATAAATGCGGTAAAACCGTGATATTTTTCCTGCATCTTTCGGATGCGGATGATATGTTTTATTCGCTCATTGAATGTCTCAGCATGTCCAAAGACCATTGTTGCGGTTGTGGGAATCCCAAGTGAGTGGGCTGACAGCATCACTTCCTGCCATTTTTCCCATCCTATCTTATTGGGTGAGACATAATTGCGCACTCTGTCATCAAGTATCTCAGCACCGCCTCCAGGTATGGAGTCAAGCCCCGCGTCATGCAGCCGCCAAATCGTCTCTTTTATACTGGCTCCATAGAGCTTTGAGATATGCACGATTTCAGGCGGTGAAAATGCATGCATCTGGACATTGAACCTGCTTTTGACCTGCCTCAGCATCTCTTCATAATATTCTATCGGGATAGAAGGGTTCAATCCGCCCTGAAGCAGTATCTGGGTTGCGCCGAGTTTAACAGCCTCATCTACTTTTGAGATAATCTCTTCGATACCAAGCACATATGCATCCTTTGCCCCGGCTTCCCTGTAGAATGCACAGAACCTGCACTTTGAAGAGCATACATTGGTATAGTTTATGTTCCTGTCAACCACAAAAGTGACAAGGTCGCCCACGCTCTGTTCTCGTAGCATATCAGCAGCAGCTCCGAGCAGGTTCAAATCATTACATTCAAGGAGTTCAACACCTTCTTCTATGTCTAGCGATTCGCCGTGCAGGGTGCGTATGAGAATGTCTGCTGCGCTGCTGTCGGTAAATTTTTTTATTATATCAAAATCTGTCATCCTGCGCATAACTCCTTTTGAATTTCAGGGCAAGTTCGGCTTTCATCAACTCCCTTCCAAGATATCCTGCATGGTCAGGGCGTGAGACCAGTCCAAGCCTCAGAATTGTGTCAAGGACTTCTTTTGCTGTTGCGCCTGCGATTGAACCATTTTTATGCTTTGCCACGATTTTTCCTGGATAAAGCCTACCGCTTCTTATTTCCTCACCAGTGATTTCGATCCTAAAGCAGCCAGCAGGGTCAAGATGCCACTGTTTGCTGCTTTCTGCCTCAATTGCATCTACAGGCAGCTTACCAAACTCACGCATTCTTTTCTCTTTTATAGCCAGAAGGTCGATTCCGAGTTCTTTTGGGGCACTCCCGCGTTCTTTTGCAAGCATCATCATCATAGATGCTGTCCTTAACTCAAATACGCTGTTATGAGCTTTATCGCTGAATTCAGGCGTGAACAGGATATCTGCGCCAAGCTCCATTGCAATACCTGAGAGCATGGCATTGATGCCAATCGAATCAGCATCTATAAGTTCGGTCACATTACCGGCGCCAAAGAATAATGCTGTTGTCTGGTCGCGCTTCCTGAATTCATAATATCTATTGACTGCTTCCGCGAACCCATGACCAATTGGTTCAAGCACAGGGTCGGCGATGATATTTTTTATACCGGCGTTTTGAGCGGCACCGATGTTGCTAAATAGACTTTCCAGTTCATCTGAGCAATCAGGGATCACAACAGCAGCGGCACAATTCCTGATAATGCTATCCTTTACTTCATCGATATTTTCAGAATCAAGGCTCAGCACGATGTCTATTCCTGCATCCAAAGCCGCATTTATAAGATCTGGGTCAAGTGTATCGATACTGAGAGGAAGAATGGTATTTGATTTTGCAGTTTTAACAGCATTCCTGACCTTTTCCTTCGCCATGTCAAGCGAGATTCCAAGGTCGATAATATCAGCGCCCATCTGTTCAAAATAGGATATCCTGTTAATCAGATTTTCTTGAGACAGAGCGCCAGCGTCTACTATCTCAGCCATCACTTTCATGCGTGAATTCCCGCCGAGCTTTACTCCTTTTAAAACAAAAGATGGAACAGCCTTCTGTTCGAGTTCAGTTATTTTTTCAAAAGCATTTTCACGTCTTTTACCGCTCAGCAGCTCACATGCAGGGATTTTTTGGGAAAAAACGGTCTCGTCAGCAAAAGAGAGGACAAAACCAAGATCAACTGCATGTTTTGGTCCAAGTCTTATCTGCGTGTTTATTTCTTTCTCAAGTTCTGAAAAATTGCCCGAAGCAAGACCTGGAATAAGTATAATATCATACTTTTTATCAGGGAGTGCGCAACGCAGGAGGGCAGGAGTTGTAAACGCAGCCACATCTATACCCAGAACAAATACATCTGCATCATTCTGTACTGACTTTTTTACAGCTTTTTCCGCAATCCTGCCCGTCACCACGAGGATATCCATATTATTTCAGTCCAAACAGTCCTTTTATTCCATCAGAGATAAAACCAACTGCTATGGCTCCAAGGAAAAGACCCATCAGTCGAGTCATTACCATCATGCCTGTCATTCCAACTACCTTAGTAAAATAATCTGAAAACCTGAAAATCAAAAAAGTAATTACAAATGTAATAAGAATAGATACTAACACGATCAGCTCTATCAGTTGCAGGTCAAGACCGCCTGAAGGGGTTTTTGTAGTATATAAGATGATTGTGGTAATCGCTCCGGGACCTGTTAACATCGGCATTGCCATTGGGAAGACTGAAACGTTTTCTCTCTGTGCTGCATCAGACAATTCCTCTTTTGTGATGCTCTCCCTTGTGGTCCTGGCAAATATCATGTCTATAGCCACGAGGAACAGCAGAACACCGCCCGCCACGCTCAGGGAATACACAGTGATGCCAAAAATACCCAGTATGTATTCACCTGATATCGCAAAAATAATCGCGATAACACAGGCAATCCCTACGGAACGTCTTGCCACATAGAGCCTGTCCTCTTTTTTCATTAGCGAGGTAATGGAAATAAAAGCCATCACACCGCTTATTGGATTTACGATTGAGAAGATAGCTACGAACGCCTGAATAAAGAAGGTATATTCCAGGGTAAAGTCTAATGGCATTTATGATAATATTGTCAGTACCTGTAAATAACAATTGGCATTAAAAATGTTAGCTGCTGAAGCTGTTCAGGAAAAATCATAATTTTAATGGAAAGGCTTAAATATTGAACTAAATTCAACCATTCTATCTGGAAAACAATGATAGCTGATTATCTAATCAAAGCGGCAGTAGAATCGAATGAGGCATTTATCAAGGAATTCGCAAGGATACTAAAAGACGAACTTCATATGACTGCAACTGAGTTTAGTGAAAAGTCTGGTATCCCGGCAAGTACAGTGCACAAGATATTATCTGGTCATCGCGAACCGAATATCAAGACTTTCAGGCAGATAGTATCAGTTTTGAAGAAACAAGAAGGAAAAGAAAAAACCGGGTTCATCGCCGTTATAGCTGCCCGTCCTGTGCTTGATCTCATTACAGAGAAGAAACTCAAGGTAAAAGACCGCCTTTTTACTATCAGAGAATATTCTGCTGTCTCGATGGAAGAAGCCATCATAGCTGCGATAAAAGCTGAAAGGGATGGTGCGAAAGCAGTGGTATGTGCACCGATAGTAAGTACTACAATTGAAAAGGTGCTGCAAATACCAGTAGTCACCATTATGCCCAGAGACAGTCTTTTTGAGGCTATTGATCTTGCTGCCAGAAAAATGATCTGAGAACATGATGCAGGATGAGTTACTTGAAATGTAAAAATTTTATCTTTCTCAGGAATAGGGAAGCCTCGGGAGGGATTTGAACCCTCGGCCTCGTCCTTACCAAGGACGCGCTATACCCCTAAGCCACCGAGGCAATGGGCATAATATACATCTCGATGAAACATCGAATGCGAACCTGTGGACGCTGATTGTCATGAAAACATATATATCTAACGCAAGTACTCTACATCATCATATCATGGAACTCACCTTTAACATGGGCACGATCGTAGTTCGTGGGGATGTGAGGCTACCCAATTCTACCTGGGATGAGCGCTCTAAAACCTTCAGGGCACAGGCTTTGCACTACAGGGATATCGTTGATTATCTGAACAATTCAGGTATAGACTTTATCGATAACGTCCTTGACCTCTTACCCTGCCCTGAACTTCAGAGCAGTATAATATTGAGGGACTACCAGCAACAGGCTCTCGAAGCGTGGATTTTAAACGGAAGACGCGGCGTGCTCGTGTTGCCAACAGGAAGCGGTAAAACACTTATTGGGATAAAAGCCATATCCCTTCTGAACACACCTGCTATAGTTGTGGCTCCAACTCTTGATCTTGTTGACCAGTGGCGTCATAAGCTAAAGGAGGAGTTTAACATAGAGGTTGGGGTGCTGGGCGGGGGAGAACAGGACATCAGAGCCTTAACAGTATCTACATACGATTCAGCATACATCCATGCTGACAAGCTGGGGAACAGGTTTGGTTTTATAATTTTTGATGAAGTTCATCATCTCCCTGCCGAAGGATACCGCCACATAGCCGAGATGTTCGCTTCACCCAGCAGGATGGGCTTAACTGCTACCTATGAACGTGAGGACGGTTTGCATGAAGAACTTGGTCGTCTTGTGGGCGGCAAGGTTTTCGAAAAAAGAGTAAAGGAGCTTGCTGGAGAACACCTGTCGCCATTCAGGCTTGAAAAGATCGCTGTAAATCTGACAGAAGACGAGAAAAATGAGTACGACCTGAACTATGGGATTTTTGCGGATTATCTGAGACAAAACAACATCATGCTCAGAAGTGCAGTGGATTTTCAGAAGATAGTGATTAGAAGCGGAAGAGACCCAGATGCCAGAAAAGCACTGCTTGCAAGGAATAAAGCAAGGGATATCGCCCTGAACAGCGCCTCGAAGATAAAAAAATTCCAGGAGCTCCTGAAGAAACATAGAGATAATAAAATATTCATTTTCACTGAACACAACAAACTTGTCCACAGAATATCAGGAGAATTCCTCATACCTGCTATTACTTACAGAACTATAAGCAAAGAAAGGAGCGATATCCTTAACAGGTTCAGGTCGGGGACGTATAGAGCAGTGGTTACATCAAGAGTGTTGGATGAAGGCATCGATGTTCCTGATGCTGATGTGGGTATAATCCTGAGCGGAACAGGCAGCAAAAGAGCTTTTGTGCAGCGGTTGGGAAGGATACTTCGAAAGAAAGATGGAAAAGAAGCCATCCTTTACGAAATCATATCATCAGAAACAAGTGAAGTCAATACAGCAGAACGGAGAAAGAAATTTTTGAGGCAATAAATGCTCACCAGCGACCTTCTCGTTACAAAAATTTATAATGGAAAAATAGAGCCTGCTTATGCAGCGCTTGATATTGAGCATATGGAGATTTCAAGCTCGGTTCTACGCTTATTCCAGAACCATATAGGGAGATCATACGGAGAACTCGTTGAAGAAATAGAGGGTATCGAAGAGATCAACTATCGCTTAATTCGAGGATTGTCCCAGATACTTGAGCGAAGATGCATTATCAAGAAAGATTCGATTATTGATCCTGTAGCTGCAAGAAGAGTGGTCTTTGAAGAATGTAAAGGTGCAGTTACCGATGTGGAAGAGAGGAAAAAAGTTATGGAAAAGGCTGCAAAGAAGTTATCCATCGAACCCAAAGAACTGGAAAAAGCTCTCTGGGCAGACCAGGAAGAGAACCTGATAATAAAGGATTTTCAAACCATGGCCCCGGAAGATCTGCTCAGGCATTACAACCTGTCCCTCACCCAGACACTTCTTTTTAAAGCCACAGGCATGGAGATCCAGATAGAAGATAACTACCAGCAGGTATTCAGGAAGATAAAACAGCTTGGGCTTATGTATTCTATTGAACAGAACAAGATATACCTTGATGGAGCAGTTTCATTGTTCAAGTTGACCGAAAGATACGGTACAGCCTTTGCAAAGCTGCTGCCAGCAGTTATGAAGTGCAGCAGATGGAGCTTAAAGGCAAGCATCCTCAGAAAAACGATGCAGGGAAAACGGATTTACGATTTTGCTCTGGATTATACGAAGCGGATTTTCAGTACAGAGGGTGCTGAACTTTATGCTGGTGCTTGGACTTTTGACAGCACCATTGAAAAGGAATTCTTTCTGCATGACTTTAACGGCTGGTCAGTCAGGAGGGAACCTGCGGTATTAAAAGCAGGTCAATATGCGTTTATCCCGGATTTCTCTCTTGAGAAAAATAACCAGAAAATATATGTGGAGATTATCGGCTTCTGGACGCCAGAATATCTCAAAAATAAAATCCAAAAGATAAATGATTTGAAAGAAAACTATAAAGAAAGCATGATACTGCTTGTGGATAAATCTCTTGCATGCACAGGTTCAGAATTCAAAACCAACAGCGTCATTTTCTATGACAGAAAAATACCTTATCTTGAGATAATCAAAATCCTGAGAAAGCATGAAGAAAGGCAGCTATCCGAAGAAGTTGAAAAGCTCAAGAATATCGAGCTCTCTTTTGAAGGAAATGTTATCAACCTCAGGGAAGTAGCAGGAAGATACAATGTCGGTGGAGATGCTGTGAAAAAAGTGATTAAACATGATAATAAAGGCTATTTACTTCTGGGAGACCAGCTTGTTAGCGACCAGACGCTGAAAACAATCAGGGAAGAATTGAATGGTGTGAAAAAACACAGCGAAGTCACAAGGATTTTAGAAAACCACGGTATAAAGAACCAGCAGATACTTGAACTGCTTGGTTATAAGGTAAAATGGAAGGGGCTTGACCCGGAAAATGCAGAAATAGTGAAGATTGCAGAAGAGTAGCTTCTCATTCTCTTACGTGTGTCACGACCAGCCGCCACTCAGTGCCATAAAGACCCACTGTGCTCCACGTTGCCTCCTTCTTTACAGGCTCTTTTTGCCCCATAGCCGGGTATTCATAGCTGCCTGAGCCCATTCTTTCTTCGGCAATTCTTCTGCCGAGAGATAGGAGCTCTGGATATGGTTTATATGACGGGTCTTCAAAGAGCATCTTTCCAATCTCTTCCGTAACAGGATCATATAATATCTTTCCGTCTTTTTGCATTGCCCACACATCTCTCTGAAGCTGCAATTGAGATATCGCACTGGAAAATAAAGAATCGGCTCTGATGAGCAAACTGACAGAACCAATAAATTTCCCGCTGGCTGAATATACGGGATACTCAATGGCGACCGCATCAATTCCTTCTACGGTTTTGAATACTTCGCTCATGACCGGTTTTCCAGTTCTATGAAGTCGTATTATATGTTCCTGTTTACTGATGTTTGATCCTTCAAATCCGCTGTAGTTGCCAGGTTCAATTGCCAGCATTATTCCTTTCTCGTCAACGGTCGCACAGTCAATGGCTCCATGACTTGAATTGCACAGGTCGTTCAGGATATTCCTTGCATCAGTGCCATTCAGACCAGTTTTTGAAATCATAAGCGATGCATTGGAAAGGTCATTATCTATTTTATTAAATATTGTTGTAATTTTAACATCCAGTTCCGTGAGTACGGGATCCCCAGTATACTTGACAAACCAGTTGAAGCGTCCCCCTGTTTCATTAACAGCCCAGAAATCGTAACTTGCAAATCGCCTGTCGCCTGCTTCGTTAAGGATAGTCGGTCCTGTGGCTCCATCATAAGAAGAGGCTGTCTCTATCAATGCTTTCTTCAATACATTGACATCAGAACTCCCATTTGATGAAATGTATGCTAACGCGGACAGCCACAGCGCATCGTAGGCTGTTAAAGCGTACAGATGCTCCACGCCGACTTTCGCTTTAGTTTTTTCTTCAAGTTTACTATATTTATCTTTGACCTCTCTCGAATAGTAGGGATTCAAGAAACCCGTTTTCATTGCAAAGCGTGCAGCTTCCTTGTTATTTATCAAATCGCTGCCCAGAGCCGTGCCTGCACTTCCATACCATTTAACATTAGAGACTGAAGTGTTATCTGCTCTCTCAAAAAGATTCACAACTTCCTGAAAGCCAAGAAAATAAACTGCGACCTTATCTTTTCCATAGTCTTTTACTGCGCTATCTACCTTTGAACGCAAAAGTTCCAGTTCATTTGAGAAATCTGTGTTCGGGTCGTACCTGACACCATCAACCACAGTACCTCCCAGATTCACAAAATCGGTTTTTGTAGCTTCATAAAGACCCTGTCCCCATATATCCCCCCGCCATACAGGCAATATTACATTTATCCCATCATTCCGCATCATATCTGCCATGGCTTCTGCCTGGCTAGTGTCATCAGGCAATAATCTGAAAACATTGTCAGAAGCTATAGAGAGGGAAGGCGCGGTACTTCCATGACTGATTAATATGATGCCGTTCTCGTCCGCATACGTTTTGACAGCCTCAAGTGATGCACTTGAATCCGGACCGATTATGAATTTTGCTCCAGTTTCCTTTAATTTTTTTATTTTAGCTACGGCGATCGAAGGATTTGTCTCGTCATCTTCGATAACAAGACGAACTTTCATCCCTTTATCTGCCATATATGTATTCACATCATCTACAGCGACCTCAAGCCCTGCCTGGGCTGCCATGCCGCTGGAGGATAAGTTTCCACTGAGAGGCAACAGAGCCCCTATGACCACTGTTTTCTTTGGTTGGGTGCAGCCGCTCAAGAGGGAAATGAAAAGAACAGCACATAATAATATTACAGCGGCTTTTTCTCGGTTCATGATGATTCTTGGGATAGGAAGGATTCGCCTTCTTTCTGACCTGCTGCAGGGAATGACGTATGCCACTGTGCAATCAGCCATTTTTTTCCATGCTGCTCGAACACCACTGTAAGCCGCGCTGCCATATTTATATCCTGACCGCTGACCTTTGCATGAAAGATGATGTCCGAGGTCATCCATGCTACTTTTCCAATTCGTTTTTCATCCGTGCCTGTGCCGATAACGGTCACATCCGCATCAGGCAAAAACGATGCTAATAAGCTGTCCAAATCTCTCTGTTCATAGGCGCCAATGAATTTATTGAGCGTAGCTACAACGCCAGTTTCAATTTCTGAAGTAGCTTTCATAGTCTTTTCCCCCTTATTTCAATGAATATACTGGAGCGAGCCCCAAAATTAAATTAACAGTTAAGAACTAATCCTATTTAAAACCTCCTCTTAAAGTATTTATAAGAAAACACTGAGTTCTTTTATTGCTATCTCCTTCTCGCTGCAAAGAACTCTTTTTATAATATAGGAGGTTCTCAGGTATTTAAGTATTGTAAAAGGGCAAATTTTGCTTTGAACCTTTGCATTGCGAAACCGACCAGGAAAAATTTGCCCTGTTTATTCGGTTTTTGGAATAATTGGGCTAAATGTTGCTGATTTCTCTAATATTATATAAGTTTGAGAAATTGTTTGGCACATGAAGAGGTAAAAATGATGAAAATATTAACAATATTCGCGCTTACACTTTTATTAGCGTTGCCAGCAACAGCAGCCAATGTTACCAAAGTCGAGATCCATGGTGTGGTTTTTGATGAAAAATCAAGTACCTATAATACTACATTGCTGTGGGATGCCCAGAGCTTTACAGGTTTCTATTATAACTTTAACGGAGGAAAGTCAAGCGAGACTCTCATGATTGCTCAACCTGCTTCAAGCTTAAAAGCTAGCAGCAGGACTATCCAGAAGAAAAATCTGTTATATAATACTACGCTCACTGACCAGAATTATACTCTGTTCACACAAACAGGCAAAAAAGTGGCGAATGGTCTTAATTACAACAGCAGCACACACACCTTTACAAAGAGCACTACAGGCGGCAAATATGCACAGCTTGGCTGGTTCGGCGACAGATATGTGGCTGTTAACGGCAAAGCAAATAAATTAGCTAAACTTGTAAAAGAGCAGAAAAAAGATGAAAAGCAGACATTAAAGCTTGGTACAGTATGGGACCTCGGGGAAGATTATAACCTTACAGTTGAAGCCCTTGATACAAGCTCATCGCCGAGACAGGCATGGCTTTCCCTTAACAAGGATGGTAAAACCCTTGACAACAAAGTAGTGAACGAGGGGGATGTCTATACATATATCGAGAAAAGCCTGAATGGTGAACCTGGCGTCCCTGTATTCGTTACTTATGTTGAGAGCATATTCACAGGTGCTGAAGGCATGTCTACTTTTGTCCAGCTCAGGTATACATGGCTGATTTCTAATAATGTGCTTGAGATAAAGACAGGAGATAAATTCGGTGTATTCGAGGTAAAAGACGCAAATGAAAATTACCTGCTTCTTTACAATAAAGACACATCTATAAGCCTTGACCAGAACACAGTACAGCCACTGTATGGTGACCTGAAGTTCAAAGTAGCGGACAGTTCAACTGCGCTGCGGTTCTATCCTTTTATAGAGCAAACAATCCTGGGAGCCTCCAAAGCAGAATTGAAAGCCGCAAGTCCTGCAATTACAAACCTATCCACAACTACAGTACCCGCTGCAACATCAGTAACGCCTTCCACTGTGCAAGCAGCAGCACCGGAATCTGCATTAGTGCCAACACAGCCAGCAGTGCTGGTAAAGACGCCAGCAACCGTATCTGAGCCAAAGCAATGGTATTGGGTGTTATTTGCAATAGCAGGGCTTGTTACTACAGGGTACCTGGTGTTGAGGAAAGGTTAAAAGCCTTCTCTATTCTTTTATATGTTTTGAAATCTATGGGCATAAAAGATGAAGTACATGCACCGGCATTCACAGACCATCGATTGATGTACTACATCTCTCTTTTAGGTTTTTTTGCCATCTTTTCAACTACGATCTCGAAAAACCCTGTGCTTCCCCTCTTTGTGCAATCGATTGGGTCAAGCGATGCAGTGATCGGTCTGATTTCTGCAATCTCGCCGTTTGCAGGCATCCTGTTCAGCTTTCCTGTAGGCGTCCTCTCAGACCGCCTTGGAAGGCGGCGCCTGCTTATAACAGCGGGGGCAATTTTCCTGATTGCACCGCTGCTCTACCTGTTCATCGATCAACCACTCTGGATGATCCCTACCCGGTTCTTTCATGGCACTGCAACTGCGATCCTGGGTCCGGTCGTCTCTGCCATCATTGTCGAGCGGTTCTTTGACAGAAAAGGTGAGATGCTTGGTAAGTACGCCTCCTCAACCCTGATCGGCAGAACCCTTGCGCCCCTTGCTGGCGGCATAATCCTGTCATTCTTTGCTGTATACCCCGGTCTTTTTCGGTTCAGAATAGTCTATGCTGCTGCTGCATTGTCTGCAATTCCGGTCTTTGTGATGACCCTCTTCTATCGGAAAAAAAATGACCGACAGCTGAAAGTCATCACTTTATCGATATTTAAAAAAAGCTTTGT
>JAWOKW010000091.1:0-12835 GCA_033854095.1 Candidatus Methanoperedens sp.
CACCTCTTTTAGTTTCATTTCCTGAAGAACTAAAATTGTTTTCCTGCTTAAATAGCTTTATGATTGAAGTTTAATTACGCTTTTACAACAGCCTTGGGCGAGCGTGCTATCTTCCTGCGCTTTGAGCCTGAAGAGGTGTATCGCTGTGCCGGGCCTGGGCGTTTATGGGTCAGTTCGGATTCTGGCACCAATATTACCTGTCCTTTTCGGTGCTTTATCCTGCCCCATTTTACTGTGCCTGTTTTTCCCATGTGTTTGTCCTCCAATGAGTTTGTCTGGCTTTACAATAACCCCTTTTGTTCATAAACCTTTCCTTTATACAACAATCTTTATCTTATTTCAGCCTGAAATCAGCATCTAATGTTAATAAAAAATATTTCTGAACTCTCGGACGCAGAGACCTCACGATTATTAAAACGCAGCGCAGAGTTGCAGGATGTGTCAGCATCTGTAAAGTCCATACTCAATGATGTGAAACAAAATGGCGATTCTGCTCTCAGAAGACTCACGCTCAAGTTCGACAGGGCAGTAATTGGAGAAATCGAGATCTCTGCGCATGAAATCTATTCTGCTGTTCAGTCCATTGATAGAAGACTTATCTCGCATCTTAAAAAGGCACAGAACAACATCCGCGCATTCCATGAAGCTCAGGTCTCAAAGGACTGGATAAAGGAGTTTTCTCCAGGTATCAGGCTTGGTCAGCGCATCACACCTCTTGGAACAGTCGGTGCTTATGTTCCAGGCGGCAGAGCCTCGTATCCAAGCACTGCCCTGATGACAGTGATACCTGCAAAAGTGGCTGGCGTCAACGAAGTGATTGTATGTACCCCGCCCAGACCTGATGGGACTGTCAATCCGCTGACGCTTGCAGCAGCGCATATCGCAGGCGTTGACAGGATTTTCAGGGTTGGCGGTGTGCAGGCGATTGCAGCCATGGCTTATGGGACAGAGACCATACCAAAAGTGGATAAAATCGTGGGTCCCGGCAATGTTTACGTCACTGCTGCCAAGATGGCGTGCGGTACAGCCATCGATTTCCCGGCAGGTCCAAGCGAAGTGCTGATAATAGCAGATGGCTCAGCAAGGGCTGTTTTCATTGCATCTGACATGATTGCTCAGGCAGAACATGATCCAAATGCTGTTTCAGTTCTTGTGACATCATCAGAAGAACTCGCAAAAGGAGTCATACAGGTGATAGAACAGCAGTTGAAAAATGAAACGAGAATAGATATCATCAGGAAATCCTTAGAAAAAGCAGCCGTGCTCACAGGTACTCTTGATGAATGTATCGAATTCTCAAATAAGTTCGCACCAGAGCATCTTGAAATAATGACTGAGATGGATATTCTTGGCAGGATAAAGCACGCAGGATCGATATTTATAGGTTCTCATGCGCCTGTATCTGCTGGCGATTACGCTTCAGGTACGAACCATGTGCTTCCAACTGCAGGTTATGCAAGAATGCTGTCGGGTCTGAACACTGATCATTTTGTGACAAAATCAAGCGTGCAGATAATCGAAAAAAAAGGGCTTGACAGCATAAGCGAGACAATTGTTGGGCTTGCTGAAGCTGAGGGGCTTTTTGCACATGCGAACGCTGTCAGGGTAAGGGAAAAGTAACTACAGTGATTTTTTTAAGAATAAATATATTATATATGCAAGTATTAACAATATGATGAGCCATATAAGTTTGAATACTATCCATATTATAACAACTGCAATGATCAGAGCGATGACAGCGAGAATAATATCTTCAGTTTTCATAGTGATATAATTCTTTTTAATGCTTAAATCTTTATCCTGAAAGCCCCAACTAACTGACATTATGCGTATTGGAATCGTGCTCCATGGTCCAGAAATCATAGATACAGGCTCAGCAAAAAGAATCATCGATATTTTCAGGCAGGAACATAATGTCACAGCAAAGCTGGGAGGCACGATGGGAAGGACGGCTGTACTTGACGCTGGACTTGAAGATATTATTGACATATCGCAGGGGCTTACACCAAGTGAAACGATAAACGAGATGCAGCGCAGCATAGACCTTGCGCTCCTGCTCAATCACGGAAAGACGCTGGAAACAGGACGCCAGTTCGGGCAGTTCATCGCATCAAAAGCGAACCCCTATCTTCCATTCGTCCATATCGAGCGACCTGACATCTGTGGCAGGATAATCTACTACAGCCTGAAGGCAGAAATGTGTGCTGGATATGTTAAAAAAACGCTTGCAAGGTACTGTAAAAGTTACGACCTTCCGATCGAACTGAGCCGCCCTCTGCCTCTCTATATAAGGATCGAGAATAACATGGTCATCCGCCGTATTTGCGGCGCATTTCCTGGTGAGAATATCCGTCTTGATGGTATAGTTATCGGGAGCATCACACATCCAGAACCTGAAATCGTATGCGAAGGCGGCAGGGTCGTGGAACTGCGGGGAGGAATAATAAAACCGCACGGCATTGAAAAGTTAAAAAACAGGAGAATAGACCTCTTTACAGCAAAGGTGAAAACCGGGAATATCAGGCGAACAGAGCATAAGCCAAGGATTAAAAAAGCAGAGTGTGCGCAGCTTAAAACCGTTGCGCTCATTGATCACTGCGCAGAGTCTACATTCGAGCTTGTAAAGGATGCAGGCATGGTCATAACCGTGGGAGACGACACAACAACAATAGCTGCTGACATTTTAGCGCGCCTTGGCATCCCTGTCATCGGGATTACTGATGGGGACATCGATGGTGTACTCCAGGACACAGCAGTGCCACAGGAATCTGTCATCATCCGCGTCAGAGGCGGTTTTGATGATATAGTCGGGCGGGATATTTTTGAAAAACTGATGGAAGGTAAACAGAAACTCCAGATGCAGAGAATTGATGAACTGCTTGCAGGGATACTTGCACTGGCTGAAAAGTATATAGTAGAGGCAAAATATTATTAAATAAAAAAAGGATGTAAATATGACGACTTCATTTGATACAGACAGGATTATCTTAATTGGAACTGCTCACGTATCTAATAAAAGCGTTGCTGAGGTCAATGAAGTAATTGAAAAAGAAAAGCCTGATATCGTTGCTGTAGAACTCTGTAAGGCAAGGTATAATGCATTAAAAGGTGAAGAAGAAATTAAACAAGTAAATATTAAAGAACTGCTCAGCGGAAATAAGTTCTATCAGTTTTTGATGCACTGGCTTCTCGCTTACGTCCAGAAAAAGTTCGGTAAAGAACAGGATATCAAGCCGGGTGCCGAGATGCTGTCTGCTATTGAAAAAGCTGAAAAAATCAATGCAAATATAGCACTTATTGATAGAAATATCCAGATAACACTTGCACGCTTCTGGAATAAAATGTCTTTATTTGAGAAACTGAAACTATTCTGGGCTCTCATTCGCGCTACTTTTGGAACTGGCACTGAAGATATCGATATGGACACAATAACAGATGAGGATGTTGTCAGCCAGCTGGTATCTGAGTTAAGGAAGATGGCTCCGACCGCTGCATCTGTTCTACTGGACGAAAGAAACGCTATAATGGCAAAGAATTTACTTGATCTATCTAAAGAAGGTAAAATTGTAGCTGTTGTGGGTGCGGGACATCGTGAAGGTATCCAGAAATATCTCGACGCTCCTGAGTCCATTCCTCCACTAGATGGACTGATGGTGTTCCCGAAAAAACGCTTTAGCTGGTTTAAGGCTATAGCGGTTGGATTATCAATAATGGTTATAGGTCTGCTGGCTCTCCTTATCTATTCTGGCACGGTTTCTTTATATACCCTCCTGCTCATGCTGTTGATTTTGTTCATTACCAAAGGAATACTCTCGGCTGCTGGTGTCATATTTGCACGAGGACATCCTCTTTCAATATTAACTGCTTTTAGCCTCGCATGGTCTGGATTTCTGCATCCATGGTTACCTGTTGGATGGCTGGCTGGAATTGTGGAAGCGCATTATCGCCCACCTGTGGCTGAAGATTTCAGAACTATAATGAAAATTGAAACATTAAAAGAATTAATGCAGAATAGACTCTTTCGTATTTTACTTGTGGCAGGTCTTGCCAACTTTGGTAGTATGCTTGGGACTTTTGTTGCGATACCTGTAATGATTCATTATCTTGGTATTTCCAACCCATATGAAATATTTAAGATATCATTGAACACTGGAGTCAAATTAGTAGAAAACATGCTGTAACTTTCCGTGATTATATAAAATTATTCCGGCTTGGAGCTTATTTTTGTACGCACCTCCTCTATAATTCAATCGTTTTAACTCATTATCAGCTTCCATCTGTCCTTTCTTGAATTCCCCTGTTGCTTTGCCTAAAGACCGTGCTATCTCTGGAAGTTTATTGGCTCCAAATAAAAGGAAAACCACAATTAAAATTAATAATATATCCTCTGTAATTTTAGACCAATGCGGCAGTTATGCCCATAACGCCTGACTGGATGATAATAGCGGTTGTAATTATTACTCCACCCATTTCCAGACCAACAGCGACATTTCCCTTTTTGAGCTCTTCAAATTCCTCAATTCCTTTGGTGAGTTTATCAAGTATATTCAGCGCAAGATAGATAGAAGCAACAGCAAGCACTATCCCAAGTATTAACTGAAGGACACCCGCCCCTATTGCAGCTATGCCAGTTAAAGCATCCGTAGAAGCCAGAGCAATGGATATCCCTTTAGAAACGCCTGAAACCCCTGACTGTACTACTACAGCTATAGCAATGAATACTGATGCAATAAGAATGCCTACAGCAACATTTCCTTTAGCAATTTCTTTTTCTTCATCAATTCCTTTAGTTATTTTCCCTAAAACCGAGAAACCAATATACAGTGCAACGACTGCAAGTATAATGGCAATAACTAATTGTATAATCCCTACAACTGCATTTATTGGGTCCATATATTCACCTCACGCTCAGAAAGCGTTAATATCTATAATGGTTACAGGGGAATATAAAATTATTGTAAATCTTTCATTCAAAAAACCTGAGAGCTTTATTCGGGCAGATTACAACGCAGCGCATACACACGTTGCATTTTTTGTGATCGATATTAACAATGCCATCAATGCGCTCAATCGCGTCGCATACGCTGTCGCATCTGCCACATTTCATGCATCCAAGTACAGTTATAAAACCGTTCATCTCTGCTTGTAAGGAATCTATGTCTATAAAAAGATACTGTCGCACACTTCTTCTACTTTTTCCCTGAATTCTTTCTGGGAAAAACCCATCATCGCTGCGGCAAGCATTGCACCGCCAGCACCTACCCCTTCTTTAACATCGCCATTCTCGTACATCCGGAGCCCTTTGAGCCTTGAACTTCCAAAGCCAGGGTCGGCTGAGAACGCCTGATAGCCAAGTATCTCAGTCATTTCCATGAAATTGGCAGTTCTATCAAGAGCCACGTAGCATGTGGTGGCTATCGAAACATTTCTTTCCAGCCCAAGGTTCTTAATTATGCTCAGAACAGAAACCATCTGCGTCCCGCCTGCAAGCACTATTTTTTTGTCAATGCCAGCAACAAGCCCAGCAGCAGCAGCCATCATCGGGTCGCCGAGGCACTCCACAGCGCGAAGCGGGTCATTTTTTAAACTCCCGAACGAGATGCCAGTATGCTTCATACCTTCACTTATCACATTTTCTTTAAGGGATGTCGGGTTTTCAGGAAAACTTGACGAAACCCTGCCGTCATATCCAAGAGCTTTCATCACGCCCATCGCTGTCGTGGTTCCGCCAGGCACACTCTCGCCAATTATCACAAAATCCGAGAGTCTTGAAAGTTTCCTGCCAAGAACCTCTGATTTTTTATAGATATCTAAAGCATCCGCAACCGCATGTCCTTTTCTAATATCTCCACCTGGCTGTGCGTTAATATCGATAGCAGGTACCATAGGCTTGACGCGCAGTCCAGAATTGATAAATAGACACGGGATCTCGGTAAGCAGCATTGAGGCTCTTGTCAGCACAGCAGGCGTCGGTGCGCCTGATGGCGTCATTGCAGGCTCTTTGATACTGATTGGCATACCTGTATCAACGAGCTCAGCATCAGAAGCAGGTGTATAATCCGTAAGCTGCGGAGATTTCCCTGCTGCTGATATGTTTGGGATTTTAGCAGTCTCGGTGCTGGCAAGGATGCATACAAAAAGGGGATTTTGGGGGTTAAAATCTGGATAGGGTTCTACCCACATTTTAATCCCTACAGTTCTGAAGAGGCTTCAATATGCATCGATGCAGGGCTTTTTACCACGTTTCCTATCTTTGCGCCTATCAGATTTGCAACTCCTTTCTCAGATGCGATATCTACTATCCGCTGGGTTATTACGCCGTCAAACACAACGCTTTTGATATTACCGTTAAAATCTTTTAATGCACTTGCAAGGTCGCGCACAGGCACTTCGCCAATGATATTACTGCTTTCATCAAGCAGCCGGGCGCTCAGCGTTCCGCTCAACTGAGCTATGTGTTCCTGGAAAATATTTCCTTTGACCTCTTTTTCCTTCTCTTCTTTTGGTTCTTCAATTATCTTTGGCTTTTCAGGCTCAACGGCAGGTTCAAATTCTGCCAGTTCTTCCTTTGGAGATACGATTGCGATTTCTTCAGAAATAGGAGGTTCGGTCTTTCCTGTTGTCTTCTTCTTGGTTGCGTCCATGATCGCAACCCTTCGCTTTTTGCTGACCTGATAATAATCAAACGCCTGTTCAACAGGTATTTTTTGCCTTAATGATTTCAGGATTTCCTTCTGAACAAGTTCTTCAACACCCTTTCCATCAGGGGCACGGGCGATGTAATCTATGTCAGCGACCTGCAGGAGTTCTTTGATTATCAGCTCTCCTCCCCTATCACCGTCAGTGAACGCTGTTACGGTTTTTTTCTTGCACAGATCTACAACCGCCTGCGGCACATTTGTCCCGCCTACAGCGATGGAGTTCTTAATGCCGTACCGCAGAAGATTCAACACATCAGCACGCCCCTCGACTACGATTATAGCATCTGAATCAAGAACGTTTGGACCCATGGGTATATTCTCTTTCCCGTATGCTGTGATCTCTTCGATCCTGAGTGACTGCCTCACTTCATCAGTGATCTCCTGGCTTTCAGGGATCATCTCATCAAACATTTCTGTCAATATCTGCTTTGCCCGCTCTATGATTTTTTTTCTTTTCGAAGTCCTGACATCTTCTATTTTGCCTATACTGATATTGGCAATACATGGACCTATCCTGTCTATGGTCTCAAGACTGGCTGCAAGGACTGATGTTTCAACCTTATCAAGACTTGATGGGATTTCTATTGTTCCCAGTGATTTTCCCATGTTTGATTTAATGTTGACCTCAAGCCTTCCTATTCTTCCGCTTCTCTGGAGTTCTCTCAGGTCAAGATCGCTGCCGATCAGACCTTCTGTCTGTCCAAATATAGCGCCTATAACATCGGGTCGCTCTATGACCCCATCTGCTTTTATTTTAGCATGAATTATATATTTTGTTGTATCTGAATTTTGCATGATACCCTCCCTGTGGACAGCGGTTAGAAAAGAGTTCTTTGTGCCTTACTAGGCATTTTTTAAATTAATAAATACGTCAGTATTTTCAATACTTATTTTTCCCAAACTGGAAACAACAATCAACATTGTTATATCGCGATGTATGTGAAACTGTGTGATTATGAATTTCGAACTGCTCATCTAACGACTGTTCTCTGGATGATTTGCTTGCATGGATGAATATTTTACTGCGTCTATGCAAGTCAATACTTAATTGTGTGATTAACCTTTAAAAACATTGTGGTCTTAACAATCTTTATTTTCTCAAAATGTCCCCTGAAGTTCGCTCCTCAGCCTGCTGACATAGCTGTTGAGACTTTCAATATCTTTTATCTTTTTTTTCACAAGGTTGCGTATCCTTGAGCGAATGTCGATATTCGGCATAATACCATACGACAGGAGATGCTTGATTATCTTCTGCGCCACCATGCCGCCTTTTTTGTCCCAGTCGGTCAGCAGCACAATCTCTTTTCCGCTCTTTGATAGCAGTTCTGTGAATTCAAGAAGTGGCTGCTGGGAAGCAAGTTTCATATCGCCTTTTATGCCAAGCATAGCAAGCGATTGAACATCCTTCTTTCCCTCAACTACAATAATCGCTCCGCTTTCTGCGCGGGCTTGAAGTTCTAAAATAATCTCTTCGATTCTTTCAAGGCGTTCTATATCTTCAAGAGTCTTAATGTCCATTTTTTTCCAGAACCTCTAAAATATCATGAGCATAAGCTCCGATAATCTTCACAGATTTCCTGCTGTTTGTTAAACCTGCGATTATCTGAACATCGCTTGAACTGACCCTGAACAAGCCTGAGAAAAATGATACGAGCTCAGCGTTTGCTCTTCCTTTTTCAGCTCTCTCTGATACGCGGATTTCAATGCGTTTGCGCCACGGGTTGTATCCATGTACTGCTGTCTCTTTTGCTCCGGGCGAGACCTCAAGGTCGAGAACAACACAGCCTTGCATTTGCCTGACAGCATCTTTCATAATCCATAGATTATAACGAAAGATTTGAAAAAGTTATCGATTGGATACAATATAACCTGTGGAAAAATGTATCTACTTTTAATCAAATAATATAGATTATATGACCAATATTCTATATGTCCAGACAAGCGGTATCGACACCCCAGAGCGCCTGTATTCTCCATTTATCCTTGCCCAGACAGCAAAAGCTATGGGGATAGATGCAACAATCTATTTCCTTGGGATGGGAGTTACAGTTGTGAAAAAAGGAAATGCAGAGAAGATAAAAATGGGAAATTTCCCCTCTCTCAAAGAAGTGATGGATGAGACTGTAAAAACAGGAGTAAAACTCATGGTATGTGAGCAGAGCTGCCAGTTAATAGACCTTGCAAAGGGAGATTTTATCTCTGCTGCTGAGATTGTTGGGGCTGCCACTCTCAATGACCTTGTACTTGATGCGGATGGAACGATGTGGTTCTAAGAAATTATGACAGACGAGCTCTGCATCGTTCCTGATACAAGCGTTATCATTGATGGACGGATTACAGCAAAATTAAAGGCAGGAGAGTTTAAAGAAGCCATTGTTGTCGTTCCTGAGGCAGTAGTGTCTGAACTGGAAGCACAGGCGAACAGAGGAAAAGAGACTGGTTTTAAAGGGCTTGAAGAGTTAAAAGAACTCAGCGACATGGCAAAAAGAGGAGAAATCAGGCTGATTTACACAGGAAAAAGACCTTCTTTCGAACAGATGAAGCTTGCAGCCTCAGGCGAGATCGATGCAATGATACGTTCAGTTGCAGTCGAGCACAATGCGATTTTTATTACAAGCGATAGAGTACAGGCAGAAGTTGCTCGCGCCAAAGGCTTGAATGTGGAATACCTGTACCCTGTAATGGAAGAGCTAAAAGAATTGAGAATTAATGAATTTTTTACAGATGATACTCTTTCTGTCCACTTAAAGGTTAATGTTCATCCCATGGCGAAAAGAGGAAGTATAGGAAAACAGAAACTCGTACAGATCAGGGATAATGTATGCACAGAAGACGAACTTCATGCCATAACAAAACAACTGATCGAAAGAGCTAAACGCGACCCTGATTCGTACTTAGAAATAGAATATGCAGGCGCCATGGTATTTCAAATCAGCTCGATGCGAATAGCCATAGCCCAGCCTCCTTTCTCGGATGGGATGGAAATTACAGCTGTGAGACCCATAGCAGTGGTACATCTTGATGATTACAGATTGAGCAAAGAACTCAAAAGCAGGATTATTGAAAAGCAGCGCGGGATCTTAGTCGCAGGTCCTCCGGGAGCAGGAAAATCCACTTTCGCAGCAGGTGTGGCTGAGTTCCTGAATGAGAAAGGTTTCATTGTAAAAACAATGGAATCGCCCCGTGATTTACAGGTACCTGATGCAATAACCCAGTATGCTCCACTGGAAAATGATATGGAAAAGACAGCAGATATCATGCTGCTTGTGAGACCTGATTACACGATATATGATGAAGTGAGGAAGACTAAGGATTTCTATGTGTTCGCAGATATGAGGATGGCGGGTGTAGGTATGATCGGAGTTGTGCATGCCACACGGGCAGTTGATGCAATCCAGAGGCTTATTGGAAGAGTCGAACTTGGGATTATACCTCAGGTTGTTGATACTGTGGTCTTCATAGAGAAAGGTGAAGTTTCCAAGGTGTATGATATTGATTTCACAGTAAAAGTACCGAATGGGATGGCAGAGCAGGACCTGGCAAGACCAGTGATAGCAGTTGCAGATTTTGAGACAGGGAAAGCAGAGTATGAAATATACACTTATGGCGAGCAGGTTGTTGTGATGCCTGTAAGCGAGGTTGAAGGTAAAACACGAGGTGCATGGCGTCTTGCAGCCGACGCGGTGAAGAAAGAAATGCATAAATACACCCGCGGCTCCGTAGATGTAAGGGTTGGTTCAAATTCAAACGCCACAGTATATATGGATGAAGAAGATATACCGAACGTGATCGGTAAAGGCGGTAAGAATATCGATCAGATCGAGAAAAGACTGGGCATCCATTTAGATATTCGTGAAAGGCTGGAAGGAAACGATAAACGAGCAAGCGAAGATATGCAGATTTCAAGTTTTATTCCTAAAGTTGAGCGCACAAAGAAATATTTAATTTTAATTATCAAGGAACTTTCTGGTAATACGGTGGCTGTGTATAGTGGGGATGACTATCTTTTCACCGCTACGGTAGGGAGGAAAGGAGATGTGAAAATAGGAAAAGATACAGATGAAGCCTACAGGATAATGGAGAACCCATCCATTGTCACTGTGAAACTATCAAAACTGTAAAAACTGTCGCCATACTTATGTAAGATTGGCTCTTAGGCAATTGTTGTAAAAACCAAAATCAGAAACAAAAAAGTTTGGGACGAATTAACCATGAAGGACAAGGAAATGCTTATTGAGCTCTTGGGAAATAAGTATTCAAGAGAGATACTATCTCAGACCTCAAATATGGAGTGTTCAGCTCTACAGTTATGTCGTGAACTTGGCATACCTCTTGCAACTGTGTACAGGAAGCTTAAGCTTCTGGAAGACACAGGGCTGATAAAGCATGTCAAGACGATTATACATCTCTCAGGTAATGAAGAGAAGTATTATCGCTGTGCAATCAATGAGGTTAAAATGAGCTTTAATAAAGGTATGCTTTCTATCAGCCTGAATATGGAAGAGTATAATAACAAAATCGTCAGGCTCTGGAAAAGATTCGACTTGTGAACCATCGAAACTATCGATAGGTTTATAAGTCTTAAATGTAAACATGATTATGCATGACGAAGTCAAAAACGAGCAGCGATGAAATACTTATTGGAATCTTGGGAAATAAGTACTGCAGAGCGATATTGTCTCTGACCTCAGATATGGAATGCTCGGCTTTCCAGTTATGTCGTGAACTTGGCATACCTCTTGCAACTGTGTACAGGAAGCTTAAGCTTCTGGAAGACACAGGGCTGATAAAGCATGTCAAGACGATTATACACCTCTCAGGTAATGAAGAGAAGTATTATCGCTGTGCGATCCAGGATGTAAAAGTGAGTTTTCATAAAGGTATGCTTTCTGTCAACCTGAATTTGGAAGAATATAATAACAAGATTGTCAGGCTCTGGCAGAAATTCAGACATACAGATGCCCAGAGGATCGGTATATAAGAACTGCCCACCCATCCTGTAAATAACGCAAATAAATAATTATTAAATGTACGCTTGAGTATACTTGGGTATATTGATTTTTTACTCTCATTAATGATAATCATACTTGATGACGGGTTGCATCTTTTATTAAACAGAAGGGATAAGAAGCCAACAATAAGATTTTGCTCATTTTTACATCCTGACCATGGATAGTATCGGGATGAAAATGGAGCAAATCTGGTTAAAAACGAAAAAAACGATAGGAGAAAAACAAATGAGTAGAAAAACGACATTTTGGTTACTGCTAACAGCAGTCCTGGTTGGAATACCGGGAGCTATAGCAGCCACACCGGATCAAAACTACGCCACTTACTGTTCTGGCTGCCATGGAGCTGACCGGACTGGTAATACTGCTATTGGTGCCCCTAATATTACCCCTGCCGGACTGGCAGCGCTTGGTATAACCACTGCTGACCAGGTCTATAATATTATCAACGGCACCGGCGTCATGGCACCTTATGCAGCTTCTCTGTCCCCAGCAGACAAGCTGGCACTGGCACAGTGGCTGCTGCCGCCTGCGAACGGTACAATATCAGGCAAGGTAACCAATGCCTCTTCAGGTACTGGCATATCTGGTGCAACAGTAACAGCAGGTGGCATCAGCAATACTACAGATGCGAATGGTAATTACGCTATAAGCCTAGCTGCAGGAACTTACACCGTAACAGCCACTGCATCAGGATACACCAGCCAGACAGCTTCGGGCGTAAGTGTGACCTCAGCTGCTGTCACAACCCAGAACTTGGCATTGACCCCAATACCGCCACCGCCTCCACCACCGCCACCAGCAAATGGCACAATATCAGGCAAGGTAACCAATGCCTCTTCAGGTACTGGCATATCTGGTGCAACAGTAACAGCAGGAGGCGTAAGCACTACGACGAATGCGAATGGTAATTACATTATAAGCATAGCGCCAGGCACTTACGCTGTAACAGCCGCTGCGTCTGGATACACCAGCCAGACAGCTTCAGGCGTAAGTGTGACCTCAGGCAGCGTCACAACCCAGAACTTGGCATTGACCCCAATACCGCCACCGCCTCCACCGCCGCCACCAGCTAACGGCACAATATCAGGCACTGTGACCAATGCCTCTTCGGGTACTGGCATA
>JAWOKW010000092.1:0-5218 GCA_033854095.1 Candidatus Methanoperedens sp.
AATATTGGGGGTTGGCGAAGGTGAATATTCAATTAATTATCACTGCTATTACTGTTAATGTTAAGAGGTTTGCAAACGTTATCGGTAGCGTATGCTATCTAAAAACATGTTAAAAAGTGAGGAAAAACCTGGAATATTGAGGAAAATTATGGGCAAATAGTGTTTTTTTGATGAAAATGTCATATTTTTTCTGAAAAATCCTCAAAAGCCTGAAAAATGGAAGAAACTACATGTTTATCCGACAATCTCTGGTAATAAAAAAAGAACTTATTGAAAATATAAATGTAATAGATGCCGGAATAGCTGCTTGGAGGATCTTATCATTAATGTTTTCAAACATAATATAACCAGAACTTAAATTCTTTCTTAAAAAGGGTGATTTAAATACCCCTCATCCCACATAATAAATCCTGTATATCTTCCCCGCATTATCATCGCTCACAAAAAGCGAACTGTCCCCTGCAGCAATAATATCCACCGGTCTTCCAAGCACATTGCTGCCAGCAAGCCACCCAGTTGCGAAATCCTTCACTGTAAAATCACTCATGTTTATGCTCACGATCTTATACCCTGTCGGCACCCTCCGGTTCCATGAGCCGTGGAACGCAACGAACAGATTGCCCCTGTATTCTTCTGGAAAGCTGCTGCCGTAGTAGAAATCAAGCCCAAGAGGGGCAGAATGCGCCTGGAGGTCTATGAGGCTCGGCGTTTTAAAAGTGCACAGGTTGGTAGTATTCTTATCAAAATCAGTATCGTGGATGTTCTTTCCATAGCACAGAGGCCAGCCGTAGTCTTTCCCCTCCTCTATAAGGTTAATCTCATCAGGCGGCAGGTCATCGCCAAGCCAGTCGCGCCCGTTCTCGGTTGCGTACATTTTGCCTGTCAGGGGATGAAATACAAAACCGACCGCATTCCTTAGACCTTTTGCAAAAACAGTGCATCCTGTCCCGTCAGGAGCGCATTTCATGATCGCAGCCCTTCGTTCATCCTGCTCATAACAGACATTGCATGAAGAGCCTATGCTCAGGTACAGGCTGTCATTATGTAGCTTTACAGTTCTTGTAAAATGCCCTCCTGTCGGCAGACCAGCGATGATGACCTGAAGCGTACCCCTGTCCGCTGTCAGTTTATCACCAGGCTTTACCCGTATCACCCTGTTCTCCTCAGCTATGTAGAACCAGCCATTATAGAAATCTATTCCATGCGGGTTGTTCAGCCCATCGATGAATGTTACGACCTCCTTGGCTTTGTTATTGCTGTTTGGAAGCGCAGCTACCCTTCCCTGGTTCGGGATAGTGACATACAGTACGTTGTCTTTCAACAGCATCATCCTTGGACCCGGATTAACTCCGGGATACGAGACCTGGCTTCCCCCAAGATTGTCTGCAAAGACATCTATCCTGAATCCCGGCGGCAGCTTGATATTATCAAGAGAGCCGGATTTTACTGAAGGTCTTATGCCAGCCTGTATAACCGCTGCAATCAGGAACACTGCGAATAATGCGACCAGTATCCATGATATTATCCGTTTCATGCTTCCTTACGGCAAAAGATATGCAGCCAGAGCTACTATAATACCTACAATCGCAGAATATGCAATGATCTGCTGTGCCTTCCTTCTGTCCATAGCGCGGAATTCAGCTTGCTCAACCGTATCTGTCCTGCCGACCTCCTGACTGAAATTAAACATGCCATGCATTCCGAAATAAGCGCAAAAATGCATGCGCGCCTGCAAGAAACCAATAGCAGCCATCGTTGCAGGGAAAAAGATAACAAGGCGCAAGATGCGCGGTGTGCCGATGTATAATAACAGAATGTATAGAACAATAGCGACAATAAGCCCTGCCCAGCCTGCCTGTTTCCTTCTTTTGATCTCGTTCTTCCCGATGTTGCATACGCCTGGAACGTACTGGTCTTGCATATCATCACTGAATTAATGTTCTACTTTCTAACCCTGATAGACAAAACATATATAGCATCGATAGTTAATATATTTTATCCGCTGTAGCACTGTGGTATCCCTGATAACTTAAGTTAGAGGTTATACAGGCTGGAAAATTGAAAACCTCAGCATTCTAATCCCCACTATCACGGCACCTGCCCCATAGCTAGCTAAGTAAGCATATCCAATACCTGCAACCCCGAACCACAACATGAAAACATATCCCAGTCCTATCAACAGACTGAATATGAATCCGCTCAGAAAAACCAGTCCTTTAACATCCTTCTGGATCTTCATTATCGAGAAATATATCAAACAAACTGCATTGAAGAAGCTTGAAAAGATCATTATCTTCAGGAGAAGAAGTCCACTCTCTGCATAATCTTTTCCTATTGTCCCAAGAAGCCAGCCTGCAGCGAAATAAAGAATAATAGCGGCTGGGGTTAAGAGGAAGAAAACAGCACGCAACGATTTAATAGTACCCTTCTTTAAACCTTCCCCATGGCTTCCTTCAACAAAAAGGGATGTGCTGGAGGCTGTCGGTATCATAGGAAGCAGTGAAGCGATAGAGAATGCTATGTAATAGTGAGCCGTTTCTTCAGACCCCAGTATGTTCAAAACCATTATCGGGATGATCTGGGCAGGAGTAGTAAGGAGCAAACTGGCAATATAATTGCCAGCTGAAAACTGAAAGGCTTCGTTCAAAAATCCTCTATCGAGCCTTAACTCAAGTCTTATCCCTGACCTTGCAAGCGAAATAAATGAGAAAATACCTGCAAGTATAAAGGAGGCACCAACTGCCCCATAGATGCCCATTGCACCGAGAAAAACAAAAGGAAAGAGTATTATTACCCTTGAACCCACTGCCAAGCTCTGATAAAAACTATACTCAGCCTTACGTATGGCATTAAATGAAGTAGTGGTCAAAGTAATGATTGAACTCGCAGCGAGGAATAGAATGTAGAGAGTGGTGTTTTGAAGAGATCTTAATATATCCAGCCTAGGCGACCATATGTCAATTCCTATAATGAAAATTATTCCGAAGAGAACCGTAAAAAAAGTCGTAATAATCGTTGAGGTGCTGAAGATACTGCTTTTATCTCTTTTGGGGAAAAATGATATTATGGAGACATCGAAGCCGAACCTTGTGAGGAGAATAAGTAAGGTCATAGAGGATATTAGAGCAGTGGCAATACCCACATTTTCCTTTGGATATAGTTTCGCTGCAAGAATCCAGAAAATAAATCCAAAGCCTCCGTTTGAGAGCGAAGTCAGCATGATAAAAAATGAATTTTTATAAAGAGGGTCTTTCAGTTGTTGGATTATTACCATCAAATCGTAGATGAATAAAGATGTTTTTAAATGTTGTTATACTTCAAACTCACCACGCGATATTAGCAATTAATATAATGATGATTATCATTCTAACAATAATGAATAATTTGGAAGGTAGAAACTGTTATATAGATTAGACTCTTATATAGTAGTTTTGCGGATAGAATAACCCACGTTCTTTCTGCTATGTAGAAATAATACTACAATAAAAATGGAGGCTCAACACGGAGGTATAAAAATGCAATTTGAAAATTTAAAAAAGGCAGCTGGTGGACAGGCATGATAACAACGGTAATCCTCCCAGCATTTAATGAAGAAATATCTATCGGCAGCGTTGTCCTTCATGCCCGGCAGCACGCTGATCATGTTGTTGTCATAGACGATGGTAGCACGGACAGGACTGTAGAGATGGCACGGCTTGCAGCCGCTGAAGTTCTACGCCATCATAGGAACATGGGAAAAGGGGCAGCTCTTAAGACTGGTTTTGAATACGCACAGCAAACTGGAGCGGAAATCATTATAACCATGGATTCTGACGGTCAGCATAACCCGGAAGATATTCCGAAACTTGTTGCTCCAATCCTCCAAGGCGAAGCGGACATGGTTAACGGCAGCAGGTATATAAACGGCAATGGGAAGAATACGCCTTTTTACAGACGCGTAGGGCAGAATGTACTCGATAAGGCAACAAATTTCAACACTGGACTTCGTATCACAGATACGCAGAGCGGCTTCAGAGCATTTGCTAAACATACTATACCTGCGTTCAGATTCGAATCGAAAGGACTTGCAATCGAGAGTGAGATGCTGATGGATGCAGCCAAGGCAGAGTTGAAGGTGAAAGAGGTTGAGATAGAAGTGAGGTATGATGTCGATGGCTCATCAGAAAATCCTGTTAGCCATGGACTGAAGATACTGATAAAGGTGTTGCGCGATATAGAAATCAGGAGGCCGCTATACTATTTTACCGTGCCTGGCGTGGTACTTGCTGTAATAGGAATCGGGCTGGGATTAAGCTTTCTACAGGATTTTTATCACGGACAGAAACTATATTTTGGACCTACACTGCTTATGATACTGCTTACTCTAATAGGCACTTTCATGGCTTTTGCAGGAATCATTCTACATTCAATATCGAGGCTGATTAATGAATCTAAACAGAAGTTCCATGCTGCCCAAACTACTGCTTGAAGGAGAGGGATCATATTGAAATGTGACCATGTCGATTGTGGGAGTCTTGAAAAAATATGGCTGCCATACATGGTGGGAGAGCACACGATGGGATTGAAACCCCACCCTTTCTGTATCAAATGCGGAGTGGTTAAAAACATAGGACAGGACAAAGCCAAAGGCAGAGGATATTTTATTAATGTAATATCTCAGATAGAAAAACACCTCAAGTTCGCGGGTTCCACTGTCCGGATGCGCCTTGTTGTAAAAGAACTTGAAAAAATCGAAGACTTCGAAGATTCATTTTGCATGAGTAAATACAACCAGGAGAAAATCTTCATCAGTATAGTCAAGAAATATTATCAAATCCCTGATAGAACAATACAGCAGTTTCTTTAAACCGTGTCTGAATTGAATCAGTGATAAGAGGAGCGGCAGAAGTAGCCTGACTTTTTTTGTGTAAGGCTGATCAAATCAAAAGGAGGCGGTTAAATGATAAATAACGTGAACAGACAGAGATTGTATATAATGATTTTCTGTGTTTTAATATTGATTTTGAGTACATTTGCAGCAGGTTGCATAACGCAAAATGTATCAAATTCGGTAAAGAAATCAGTTACAATAGCATTTATAGCCGATGCCAAACCTGAATTGGGCAAAGATTTAAGCAAATTGACAAGCGACTTTAATCAAATTATACCGCAATCTCCAACAGGAAAAGTAGATGCTGTAGTAATGATCGGAGATATGGAACCTATTGATACTGGTTCA
>JAWOKW010000093.1:0-3656 GCA_033854095.1 Candidatus Methanoperedens sp.
ATATCTGAACGATTGGTGAAAACTGACAGGTTCAGTTGATGCGATTTAGGGGGAACTGTGTAAAGATGTGTTTTACAAGTGTTTACTTTGTGTTTACTTTGTGTTGTACAAGTGTTTACATTATTATTATTAATACTTAATATAAAAAAACCAAAAGGCGTTGCCTTCCATCCCCATCGTTCCTTTCTCTCAAAAATACCTTTCTTCTCTCCTCTTCTACAGTATACCCAAACTTCTCTTACAGGTATCCCGGTGTGGTCAGAAATTTCCCTTGTAGTCATTCCACCGCTATTGGAAATAATACTGAGAATCTCTATCGTTTTTCCTTTGAACTTGCAGGGATTTGAAATAAAATTAGTAGGAGTAGGAGTAATGCTGGTAATCTTGGGAACTTTCTTGTCCTGATAGTTCTCATTTTCAGTCATATCTCACAGCACCCTTAAGATCCCTTGCGAACTGCAATAGTTATGGCAGAGATTGCAGATGTGATCCCAATCCTTCTCCTCCTATGTTCCTGCTTCTGAAGGCTTTGAACAGGGGACTTTGCCAGATGCTTGTCTTTGTGGTCAGTTCAAATATGCCGGATTTCCATATCTGCAGAGCACAAATTATTTCCAAAAGGCGGTCTCTAAAGCAAAACACAGGACGCACATCCTAAACGTGAGAATCCGATAGTTCACTTGCTTCGATAATTTCTTTGCATATCTGCCTTAGAAGCGGATTATCTGCCTTCAACCATTCTCTGATTTCATCACCCTGTACTTGCATGGTCTTTTTTGCAAAAGATTTAAAATTTTGTGAGTAACTATTCCCCATGCGCATCACCTTTGCTCATTGATCAGTGCTGTGCTGCACGCGGTCAAATCCTGGCCGGAGGTACTACATGCACAGCTATTATGCTCTTTCTGTTTCGAGTGAAGTCTAATAAGTCCCCTGCTTTAAGCCCAAGGTCCTCAACAATCTCCTTTGGTACAAAACAATATATGCTTTCATGGTTTTTCTGTAACTTTCGTCTCATTATAAAGTCACCATATAATCACATGAGGTACGTATCATATATATTTTATCTTTATAAAAAAATAATATACGTATTATAATACGCACCCTGAAATGAGTGACCTTTAGAAATGAAGAGAACTTATCCTCCTTTTTACCTATATGAATAACATAGAACCATGTTATATCGGCATCATAGTGGAATCCAGAAAGGAAAAAGTAGTAGCAGTCAGACCTGTCCTTTTACCTTGAGAGCCTGAGAGATTAAATCCATTTGCCTCTTGAGTTCTGCGAACTGCAACTTAATGGATTCGTTTTCTGCCTTGAGCTTTCCATACTCCTCGGTTTCTATGACATAAGTTTCTGTATCTGTCAGTGCCAAAAAAGGTAGATATCTCATGTATCGCTCTTTCAACTTCTTAGCATCTGCTTTGAAATATGCCTCATGAACCTGATCTATTTTATGCCCCATCAAGAAGTCTGTAAAGAATATGTCGGCTCCATTGTTCAAGAGCGTGCTGTTGAAGAACTTTCTCATGTTATGCGCCCTTACTACTTGCCACTGACCCTTCTCTGTATCCAATCCTGCCTTTTTCGCTAGTTCCCTGAAAGTATCCATTAACCCCTCTGGGGTCAACCTGCGCTCTTTTTCATCAAACGTCTCGAGGTAACTTTCTGGTATGTAGCTGCTACAAAAAAGATAATCCTTATCTGATCGAATTCTTCTTTTCTCCCATGCAATGATGTGACTCTTATTTCTCGGATGCTTTGGTTTCCTGTTCCTGTACTCTATATAATCTTTGACTGCTTTCGATGCCTCTGGACTTAGGAATGTAATAAAATCATATTTCGTTTTGATTCTCCTTCGCTGCAATGTAGTAATCATTGTTTTCTCGTCTAATCCGTTCTTAAAATCCTCGATTGTTAGATCAAGCAAATCGCTTTGTGAAAGACCACTTGAAGCAAGAGATAGAATAAGAGCTCTATTTCTGACGTTGGCGTATTTCAGAACCTCTTGAATATTTTCCTTTTCAAGCCGACCTTTATTTTCCTCAGTTGCTAAAGCTGAGAATTGCTTTTTGTGATTAAGATTAGGCATGTCAATATCAAAAGACCTATAAAAGCTCTTGACTGCTGTGAAATGATTATGCGCTGTTTTAGGCGCATATCCTTTCTCTTTCAGCCATTCGCGAAAGGTGAGTAAATACTCCCTCAGCTTGCGCTTTCTCATGAGAATCCCACTTTTTATTTCATCCTCAGCTTCCTCCAATAACTCCGATGGCGTCTTTTTTATAAACTCGGTGTAAAACTGCATTCCCTGTAAGAAATTCCTGCGTGTAAATTTTGCAGCTTCGATGTTTGCAAACCATTCCAAAATCAAAGGTTCTTTAGCAAGGTCATGAGTGTTCATATAATCTCGTATACTGCAAATAGTTAAAATACTTTTCTATTATCATATTACAGCGCTGGCAGTGCTGCCAGGACACCAGCTCCTTATGGAAGGGAAAGGGTCTGAAGCTGTTCGCCTATCAGCCATCGGGAGTGCAGGCGCGGTCATTGTCTCATTATTAATGGCTGTTCCGCTTGGTATTTTCTTCATGGACATCTACGGCGCGATAAATGATTATATCGGATGGATGCTTATTTTTATTGTCGTGCTGCTGATAGTCACTGAAAAAGGGGAAGTGGTCGAAGGTCAGGGGTCTCTCGTGTATATTAAATTCAAGATGTACGCACTCCTGCTGTTCATAATATCAGGCATGCTTGGATTATTTGCATTTGATAATGAAGCGCTGATGCAGCCTCTGGTTAAGTTAGGCGAACCATCTATTCTTCTCCCTCTTCTGTCAGGGCTTTTCGGGGCTTCTATGCTTGTGCTCAGCCTGATGACACGCTCTGAGCTCCCACCACAGAAGAAAGATAATAGATTCGTGCTGCCAAGGAAAAGGATAATACGCGGAATGCTGACAGGAAGCGCGGCAGGTTCTTTTGTTGCATGGCTTCCCGGCGTTTCATCTGCTGTAGGTACGGTGATCGCGAGGCTTCTGATTCGTGAGGAGAAAGGCGAAGGCTCATCAAAGGAGTTCCTTATATCTCTTAACGGCTCAAACACAGCCAATGCGATTTTCAGTTTGATCGCATTATACACTATCCAGAAAGGAAGAAGCGGCGCAATGGTTGCGATTGACAAACTGGTCAATGTAAACGAATGGGATGTTTCAGTTATCATTATTTTGTTAATAGTGATAGTGTCTGTCTCAGTAATCTCTTATTATACCACGATATACCTTGGGGACAGGATAGCAGGGGTACTATCTAAAGTTGATTATTCAAAACTGTGTGCTGCGGTCCTGGCAGGTTTGTCTATCATGGTTCTTATGTTTACAGGTCTATTTGGATTCATGATATTTTTAATATCAACACCAGTCGGAATGATAGCATCGTTTGCAAAAATAAGGAAAACACATGCAATGGGAGTAATACTGCTGCCTGTGATACTGTATTTCTTTAGTATTTAGCTTTATCTTTTTTAAAAAATGCCTTTTTCTTATAATACCCGAGCGGATGCGAGACCCGGTCGCACAGCGCTTCTCTGCCGTAACAGTTGCCATAAGTTATCATGGTAGCGCATGAAGGAGACGTATAAACCGTACCTGTTG
>JAWOKW010000094.1:0-13768 GCA_033854095.1 Candidatus Methanoperedens sp.
CTATTTGAGCCTGTAGCTCCACCATTTGTTCCCAGATATACTCTCCCTCCACGTGAAGTCGTTACTGAGACTTTCAATGCAAGATATGATCCTGCAGGGGCTGTGCCGCTAATGCTGCTCATATCTATGGTATAGCTTTGACCAGTTTGAGAAGATACAGTCCTTGTCACATATCCCAGTGACGTAAAAGTACCGCTGCTTGCGTACCCCAGATCAAAGCGATATGTAGCAGTATAGCCACTTCTTTGACTTGATAAATAAAAAGTAGCACCTGTTTTGCCTGTTATCTGTGTATCAGAACCATACGCTGTAGGTGAAATCGCTAAATATTGGTCACCGCTGCTGGTATTGGTCAAATAATCACTGCTGCATACAAATCCTGAACTGCTTAATGTAGTGATTCTATAAGATGTTGGATGAGCTCCACAGCTTCCCCAGTTGGCAGTATATCCCGAAGAACCGATAGCCCCTGATGAAGGGATCCAGTAATATGTAACATCTACGGCATCTGGTATAATCTGGGAGCTCGCTGTTGTCTGAACACTGGTAGAACTGGTATATACAGGATTTTCTACTGATGATACATTTACATTTGCTATATCCACAGCTCCATTTGCTGCGCCCACTTTTGAAGTTACTGTAAGTGTTGTCGTCGAACTGCTGCCGCTATTTATTTGCATGGCAGTTGTCCCTAAGGTTGAACTGGTGAAATTAACAGCGTCGGAATCTGACAGACCGAGAGTATAATTGCCTATTGTATTTCCTGTATTATTTACAGTGATATCATATATATAGCCGCCTCCCACGATTACATTAGCAGATGCCGGTGCTGCACTTATCGTAACATCGTATGTCGGTGCAGGAGGCTGGGCTACGGTCTCATTAATATAGAAACGCCCACTATTTGAGCCTGTAGCTCCACCATTTGTTCCCAGATATACTCTCCCTCCACGTGAAGTCGTTACTGAGACTTTCAATGCAAGATATGATCCTGCAGGGGCAGTGCCGCTAATGCTGCTCATATCTATGGTATAGCTTTGACCATATTGAGAAGATACTGTCCTTGTCACATATCCCAGTGATGTAAAAATACCGCCACTTGCATATCCCAGATCAAAACGATATGTTGCAGTATAGCCATTTCTTTGACTTGACAAATAAAACGTAGCACCTGTTTTGCCTGTTATCTGTGTATCAGAACCATATGCTGTCTGTGAAATCGCTAAATATTGATCCCCGCTGCTGGTAGTGGTCAAATAATCACTGCTGCATCCAAATCCTGAACTGCTTAATGCAGTAATTCTATAAAACATTGGATGAGCACCGCAGCTTCCCCAGTTGGCTGTATATCCCGAAGAACCTATGGCGCCTGATGAAGGGGTCCAGTAATACGTACTATCTGCAGCACTCGCTACATTAATGGAAGTTATTATTGAGCAAAATACAACCAATAAAATTATATTATGTCTTAACAAATTAAACATGTTTTTGGGTTTCATCATAACCTCCTGATTTCTACAGTTCCTGTTGAACCTCTATCCCCATCTGGTATAAATTCAATATAGAATTCAGGAGCTCTAACAGTCATATTGAAACTTATGACCTGTGATCTTTTGAGCTCAAATTTTGAGGAAAGGTTCTTTCTGAATCTACCATTTTCATACACATTCATATCAACATCTGACAGATTTTTATTGCTAATGGTTATTAAATATTTTCCATTAGATAGAGTAACATTTTTCGCATCATCATTCCTATGTTCTTCATCATCACCGCTATGCGTCTTGGTTAGCACCAATACTATGCTGTTATTTAGGACTTTATTTTCATCTGTAGCTATATTATTGCTCAAATTATAGTCCGCGATGGCCGAATTAACTTCAACTCTATTTGTGTAGTTTCCTGCACGTGTGCTGGCTGGTACTGTATAATTAACAGTGATTGCTGCAGTACCATCCTTCACTACAGTTCCAAGGTCGCATGTAAAGTTTACTGCCGTATCACATGTTCCCTGCGACGCTGTTGTAGTACCTCTAACAAATCCAGCTGGCCATGTATCAAATACTTTTACTCCAGATGCATCTGAAGGACCATTGTTTTTCACTGTAATAGTATAATTATATGTATTTCCGTCTCCAGCAGCAATCGTTGATATGCCATCGTCTTCGGTTATCGATAAATCGGCATTTGAATATGCTGAAATTGCAAGAAGAGCATCAGATGCATCTACGATACCATATCCGTATACATTATCCTTGCCTGGAAGCCCTGCATCGAACGCTGAATTCCTGATTATTTCTCTGACATCTTTATTATCTCTTTTTCCGTCACCGTTGACATCAGGGAAATTTGTCGAAAATATGAGAGCCGCTACGCCTGTCACATGTGGAGCAGCCATGGATGTTCCGCTCAACAAACCATATCCGCCCTGTACAGTTGAATTTATGTTTACGCCGGGTGCTACAACTTCGATCTTCGGATCTATTGGAGAGAAACTTGCCCTCTGACCATTCTGATCTATAGCACCCACGGCAATAACAGAATCATATGCCGCAGGATATAAAACAGGGCCTCCATTCGTATTTCCTCCAGCCGCCACTAATAATATACCAGCATCATATGCAGCATTAACAGCGTCGAATACAGCGGTATTATTTTCATAACTTTCTAAACTCATGGAAATAATATTCATTCCGTTGTTTCTTGCCCATTCTATGCCAGATACGATTAAACTGGCAGCACCAAAACCGCCTCCGTCCAGCACTTTGACTGCATATATACTCGCATTAGGAGCTACGCCTACAACTCCAATACCATTATGTGCTGCGGCTATAGTACCTGAAACATGCGTCCCGTGACAGGTCTTATAATATGATAAACAATTGTCGTCCCATGGATCTGTAGTATTATAGACAAAATCATATCCGCCTTTGTAATTTGCAGCTAATTCTGGATGTCTATAATCGATTCCTGTATCAAGCACAGCTATTTTTACACCAGTTCCATCGATACCCTGGTTATGTACAGGCTGACTCCCGATGTACTGGACTCCCCATGCACTGCTGTATTCATCTGATGCCCGAAATACAGTGTCATTTACTATATATTCAATTGCTGGGTCCTTTTTCATCTCTTCGAGCTTATCTTCAGGTAATTTCGCCAAAACTGCATTTATCAGATGGAACTCCTTTTCCACAGTACCGCCATGAGTTCGGACATGTTCCCTGTCTGAAACTTCTACAGGCTTATGATAGCCAATTATAACACTGCGATCTGCTGCAAGTGCTATTCCATTTAAAATCAGGATAATAGCGCAGGAACAAAGAGTTGCCTTCAGAACTGCTCTACCTTTTTGTGGAATTTTATTTGAAATAATGGAAAAAAACATATACCTATCCTCCTGTGACCTGTGTAGAATTTGTACCATGTATGCTATTGACCGTTGCTGTATCCCCGACCGCTGCATCGGGACTTGTGACATTAATAGACGTTTCTGACCAATCTATCACCTGTACAGAACGGAATGTAGCTCCGCTGTTGATTGTTACATTGGTCCAATTATTATATGCTGGATCATATATTCCAAATCCTGAACCATTGATCATGACCGTCGTAGAATTAATTATAGCTGAGTTGATTGTCACTGCACCCACAGATACCAGTGGTCTTTTGTTACTTTCAATTCCATCTTTTATAACATATACTGCATAAAACCCTTTATTCAGCGGTGGTATCGTTACAACAATCTCAGAAGAGGTAATATTAGTCGGGATTATTGTAACATTAGGTGTAGTTGTTCCGTTTGTAATAACTCCTACCGTAAGGGCTACAATTGACGAACGAGTAACACCGTCAACTGTCGTCACAAAGTCGTCTCCATAGATGGTCAATTCTGTTGCCACTCCCTCATGTACATGATTGACACTGAGAGAGCCAATAGATGGTACGATCAAATCTGATCCTGGTGCTAAACTGCCTGCTACGTAAGATGCATGGCAGCCCTGGCAGTCGTTCGGTCCCAGATGACCATAGCCAGTCAATGAAGACGTATTGGTAATATCATATTGTATATTATGTAGCGAATTTGTACCATGACACCGCTCACAATATCTTATTGAATCAGATCCATATGTAGCATTATGCAAATCATGGCAGATCAAACATTTTGTAACATCGTGATTAATGAATCCGCTCAAATTTCCAAGCCTGTGATGTGTATTATTATTGTCGTATATGGGAGGAGAAGCTGTTAAATTGGATTCATGGCATGATTCGCAACCGCCCCATTTTCTGCCACTTGTTTGATTAATTACTTTATAACTGGTGTCAGGCGTCATACTGGTCGGCTGATAAGTTGCTATAAAATGCCCATCGTCGTAATTATCTACTAAACTTCCATGGCAGGCTTTACAATGTCTATCCGTCGCAGCCTGCGTTTCATGATGCGGTCTTCTGATAATCATTCCATTAAAGGTATTATTATGACATTGCAGACAGTCCCGGATCAATGTTACACCAGTCCCATTTTCAAGGGCGGGGTGGCAATTCTGACAGCCATATTTTCCTGTAGCCACAAGATTATGATGCGTATCAGGGACTCCCGTGGCATGACAACCTCTGCAATTAGCCTCAACCAGATTGTTGAATAAGGTATCATTGACGCCCATATTTTGATTTACTGGTGGGGGTGGTATAACTGCAAGCACTATGCCTGCGAACAAAAAAATAGTCGAGATTACAATCACATAAATTGGTACTTTATATTTCACTTTTTCATCTCCTGCCTTTATATATTATTTAATTCATGTATTAATTTAATAGAATAAACGGAAATTATTGCTTTATATTTCAGTATGGCGTGATGATCACTTGTCTCCTGCTCTTGCATTGACGGACAGGAGGGTATACGGGGAACGCTACTGATTTTTGCTCCCTGGTTTTTCATCTTATGTTTTTTCACATTTCCTATCCTAAATTTATCCAGCATAGTAAAATAAAAAAAAATGAAAGAAGAGATGAATCATCTCTTCTTTCTGGCTTTATCTATCTTTTTCTACCTCGATATCTGGAAGTAGTTGTCGCTTGTATCGTTGTACGCTGGGGTATGGCCTACACTGGTTATTATTACCTTGTAGTTAGTTGCTGTTGACTGACTTCCAGGAATTGACCAAACATAGGAACCATTGTTTGGAGTGGAACTCACTATTGTGGTTGGACTGTTACTTCCTTTCTTGAGTTGTATCTTAACATTTGCTGCCTCAGAAGAACCTGCATGATTCCATGTTATGGTATGCTGTGTACCGCGCTTCCAGTTCTCTCCACCGTTTGGAGAAGTGACTGTTACTGAATCTGGAACAGATGCAGCCTCGATTACCTTAGTTGCTTCGCCTGTTGGTGTGATGACTTTTACCGTGTCGCCGACTGCTGCTGCGGAAGCTTGCGCCACTATCTGAGTATCGGTTGAAATGCTGATACTGTCAGATGCTTTGAGCGTTCCATCAGCCTTGGCAATGACGACCATCTGCTGATTGGCTCCAAGTCCTACACCATTGATTGTGAGCGTTGTTCCAGCTAATGTCGCTGACGAAATTGTACCTGGTGCCAGAGCTATTATATTGACCAGTTCGCTTGTTGCAACATCCTTCTGGACCTGCAGAGTGTGGGAACCTACTGCCAGATTCACGGACACTACGATCTGTGTTTCTGTCAGAGATGATGGTGTTGTGGACACTCCATCTACTAACACAGTTGTCACGTATGGATCCTCTACAAAGTTGGTACCTGTGATGGTCACATCTGTTGCGACGTTTGCAGTCAATATGGCTGGTGTTACAGAATCAATCGACATCGCCTTTGGTCCTGGGAATGGATTCGTTACTGCGCCTGCCCATCCCTGATGGCAACCGTTGCAATCAGAGTTATTACCTATATGACCATATCCTGGGATCTCATCGGCAAGGGTCTGACTGAGATTGCGACCTGGGCTTGCTGTCTCGATATTATGCAAATCTCTGACACTGTGACACTTTTCACAACCTGTTCCGTTGATTGAATCATTCATGTAGGTCATTATAGTGTTATTCCTGAGTTCAACGTGGCGCATGGATACGTCCCAGTTGAACATTTGAGTGTATGACGGATATGATTCGTTCAAATAGACTCTCAGCGGATTCGCACTTGGATCTGGGCTATAGTCAGGTACTGGCTCTGCTCTTGCTCCAAAGCTTACATGGCAATAGTTGCACTGTCTGCCAAGCATACTGGTAGTCTCGTAGTGATGTGTGTCGTGGTTGTTGTTGACGAATATTGCACCTTCAACACCTGTATCATGGCACGCTGCACATCCACCAAATTCCTGTCCATTTCCTACTGTGCTGTTTATCTTGAAATCAGCCAGCGGTGTTACCATCGATGTGTTGTATACTGGTACAGGATGTCCATCGTCATAATTGTCTAAGAGACCATCACCGTGACAGGTCTTGCAATGTCTGTCTGCCGCCACATAGGCAACCCGGATTGCTACATTTGACGCAGAGTTCTTTGTCGCATTATGATGTGGTCTGCCAGGCGCTCCTCGAATTTGTGTCAGGTTTATGTTCGGATTTACTGACCATGCAGTGCCATCATGACAGTCATGACAATTTCTGCTTATGGTCAAGACACCGCCAATTACAGGGTGACAATCCATACATCCCAGAGTTGTTGTGGGAACCATACCTGAAGCTGGACCTCCTGATACCATGAAGTGGTGGACATCAGGAGCCCCTGGATGGCAACCTTTACATAAATCCACTGATACATTTGGCATCTGTGTATCAGGTAATCCGATGTTTTGATTCACAGGCGGCCCTCTCGGTACTGCCGCCCACGCTAAGCCGACTAACCCTATAAAGAGGATAGCCGCTGCTATGTATATTTTTTTCCCTTTCATTTTCTATCTCCTATAATTTATTCCACTATCTATTTGACCCGATTTAGCCAGATAATAATATCCCGCGTTTTCGAGGTCTTACTTCAATCCTTATCAAATCATATTTATACTGATTTGAATGTATATATGATATAGTGGAGCCTAATCTAATTCCTATCTTCTGCATACAATCACCCGGATATGCTTATATATCGTTTATATAATATATGCTTATATAATATATAGATATGAACCTATTAAGACCTACGCTATTATGCCAGATCCTTGTTCCTATCCCGTTTTTATTATAGTCCTGTACATTTCACATCACAATATATAAATCTATCGCTTTTGTTCGGCAAAAGCCAGACCCAATAAAAATTTTTGTATGGCAGGCTAATATTTGCGCTCAATCATATAGTCTGCAAGCCCGATAAGTATTTTTTTTGCTTCAGAATCGGGAAGCACCTTGAGAAAAGACTTACCTTCATCTATAAAACTGACAGCCTTTTTGATGGCATAATCGATCGAACCTGAATCCTTCAGGACTGTAAGAGCAGCAGAGACCTCGCTTTTTGTGGCATTGTTTTTTCCGAGAGCCTCAATAGTAATTCCTTTTGAGAGTGCATGTATCACGATAAGCGTGCGCTTTCCTTCAATAATATCCCCACCCTGCGCTTTTCCAAGTATCTCTTCAGGCGTTATAAGGTCGATCACATCATCGTATATCTGGAATCCAACACCAGTCATCATGCCAAAATCCCATAACGCCCGCGCACCATCTCTATTCGCGCCTGACAGGATAGCCCCTATTTTCAGTGCTGTTGAGAAAAGCACAGCGGTTTTTTTCTCGACCATGCGCATATATTCTTCCTCTTTTACATCTTTCCTTATCTGGAAATCCATATCCATCCACTGCCCTTCACATATATCTGTACAGGTCTTGGATACCAGTTGAAGGCTTTCAACAAGCAGCGCAGGTTCACTCTTTGTGCATGAAAGAATCTCAAATGCTTTTGAATACAGAGCGTCACCAGCAATAATCGCCCTCGACACCCCCCATTTTTTATGAACTGTAGCCAGTCCCCTCCTGAGGTCTGCCTCATCCATGATATCATCATGTATCAGTGTGAAATTGTGTATCAATTCAATAGCTACAGCAGCAGGCAGTACATTTTCGACCTTGCCGCCAACAGCCTCGGCTGCAAGTAATAACGCAGATGGACGAAGCCTTTTCCCTCCAGCATCAAGCAGATGGCGCATGGCGTTATACAATTCATCAGGAGGAGTTATAGGAAGGAACTTGGGAATGGATTCATCCACCATTTTAGCCCTTTTCTGGAGAGCTTCTTCTATCATAATATCATCTCCTCCCCGTTTCTCATGATATGTACTGTATCACCGAATACATACCCTGCATCTTCTGCCATTTCCACATAACTGGCATGCATTATCATATTCCCGTGTGATGGTATGACCTGTTCTGGATTTACAAGCCTGAGGACTTCCCAGTGGTCTTCCCTGCTTGCATGTCCTGATACATGGACATTATCGTATATACGCGCCCCCTGCATTTTCAGCTTTGTCTCAAGCGCATACCTGTTCGCAAGCGTCATCGGGTTAGGGATGGCATTTGCGGAAAATATGATTTTATCCCCAGATTCTATCCTGTATTGCGTCTCACCATTCGCTATCCGTGTGAGGATGGAATCTGGTTCACCCTGGTGACCTGTAATTATCGGAAGGTATTTCTTCTTTCCTTCCTGCGAAATGCGCTTTAAAGCTTTATCAACAGCATTCCTGCTGCCGTATACTTCAAGGTTTTGAGGGAATTCTATATAGTCCATATTCCTTGCTGTTGAAAGATAACGTTCCATAGACCGGCCGAGAAGCACAGGTATCCTGTCCATTTCCTCAGCAGCCTGGATTATGGCATTAACACGCGCTATATGAGATGAAAACGTAGTGATAACGACACCTGATTCTGTTTCTTCAGTCCCAAGGAGCACATCGCGCACAAGGTCCTTTGCTATCTGTTCAGATGGTGTTTTCCCTGAATGACCAGCATTCGTACTTTCTGTGATCATGACGCTGACACCTTCATTTCCAAGTTTCCGAAGTCTCTGGAAGTCCGGGGGTTCACCTATCGTGGGAGTCCTGTCCAGCTTGAAGTCGCTGGCGTACAGTATTATCCCTTTGGGCGTATGGATTGCAGCAAAGGCTGAATCCACGATGCTGTGCTGAATCCGAATGAATTCGATTTCTATGTCGGGCGTGATGTTATACCGCCCTCCCAGCTTCACTGGAATAACTTCATTTTTTACAGCAAATTTTCGCTCATCAGATATCTCATGCTTGATGAGTTCAGCAGTATAAGGGGTTGAGATAATAGGTGCTTTATATCTGTGTGCAAGTTTAGGTATTGCTCCGATATGATCAAGGTGACCGTGTGTGCTTACTATGGCTTTAACAGTTCCGCTGACCTCCTTCATGACCGTATCATCAGGTATGGCGCCCATCTTTATCAGGTCCATCGAATGCATTTTTTCTATTTCCACATCTTCATGTATCTGTACCCTGTCCAGCTGCAGTCCCATATCCAGCACAATGATATCACCATCTATCCTGATCCCGGTCATGTTTTTGCCCATTTCATTGTAACCGCCAACCGCGATAATTCCTATTTCTGTCAATTAATTCACTCCATAACTATTATTATAATTCATTTATATCTTTTCCTGGCAAATTTAGCTGTTTCAAATCCTCTCTGTTCTAATAATTCTCTCGTCATACCTGTAATAATCACAGGGGCGCTGCCAAGTTCTTTGATAGTTCCACATCCTTCCAAGAACATAGCGACCTTGAGTTCTTCCATAATCGTGGTCAGCTTATCCACCACGTCTTTTTGCCCTTTTAAAGCAGGTGTTACCAGCGGGAGCGCTATACCGCAAAGAGACGCACCAAGAGCAATCGATTTTGCCACATCAATTCCTGAGCGCACGCCGCCTGTAGCGATAACAGGGATCGAAATCGAGGATTCCACGATGCTGACAGCCGTAGATATCCCCCAGTTCCAGAACTGCTTGCCGAGATGGTCTGATAAAAGGTCTCCACGCTTCTGGGCGCGGTATGCTTCAACTCCTGCCCAGCTCGTCCCTCCAAGACCACCGACATCAATAGCTGCCGCACCAGCCTCGCACATAGCGGCTGCCTGTGGATATGCGATGCCTGCGCCAGTTTCTTTTACGATCACAGGCACAGAAAGTTCGGTGCAGAGCTTCTTAATCGCTGCAAGACATCCTGTTGCATCGATATTTCCTTCAGGTTGTATGGCTTCTTGAAGAAAATTCAGATGAACCGCAAGGGCGTCAGCTCCGATCATATCAACAGCCCGCTCAAGCCCTTCTATCCCGAACTCATTAAGCTGGGCAGCGCCTACATTTCCATATATGAATGCATTTGGGGCTTTATCCCTGACAACCCTGAATGAGTCTTCAAGGCTCTTGTCCTCCATAGCAGCCCTCTGGCTTCCCACACCTATACCGATTCCGAGCTCTTCTGCTGCGCTTGCAAGTGCTGCGTTCACAGCCTTAGTATCTGGATGTCCGCCTGTCATCGAGGCGATCAATATCGGAGCACGCAGTTTCTTACTCAGAAACTCTATCTGTAAATCAAGATTTTTTTTATTTATCTCAGGGAGGCAATTGTGAACAAGCTGAATATCATCAAAACCTGAAGCTCTAAGCCCAAACTGCGTCCTGTGAGCTTCAACGTCCTTTTCAACGCATAATAATAGATGTTCAATCTTCCTGTCAGAGGTGGTCATTTAGTACCTGTAATTCGATATTGTATATAATTATTTATCTGTTATCAGGGTTCCTACATCCTCGCTGTATAGGAATTTGGAGACCATGCCTTTCCTTGAAGCATTAAAGATGCGGGAGCTTATCCCTTTTTTTGAAAGTTCAAGTAATTCGGACACTTTTCCAAGCATCCCACCTGTCACGTCCGTGAATGCTGAGCCGTGTATGCTTTTTTTAATATCTACGAAGCTAAGAGGTGTGATTTTTTTTATGACAGCACCATTCTCGTCCATAACACCATCAACATCGCTCCCTGCTCCTATCTTTGATGCATTAATAGCTGATGCAAGATATGGAATTATCCTGTCCCCAGAGAGAACCGATGCGCCCTTTATTCTATCCATGACCACGTCGCCATGAAGCACAGGAACAATGCCCCTCTCGAGCATCAATTTGATCTGACCCGTCTGAAAATCAACTATCTTCCCGTTCTCAAGCAGGCACGAACTCAATGGGTGCACAGGGAGCGCAGCGACACCAACGTTATTCAATGCCTCAATTACGATCGAATTCAGTATTTTTACAGATGCGTGAGTGCGGTATGCACCTATGGGATCAAATCTATCGCTCAACCATTTCAATGCCTGTGGATGACCAAACGACCCTGCACCGTGAACAAGGATAAGAGATGAACCCGCTTCAGCTTTGAATGACGCAATATCATGCATTATCCTTTCAATCTCATCTTTTTTTGCGATCGATGTAGATCCCTTTTCTGTTATTACGCTTCCCCCAATCTTTAAAATCACAGGATTCATTCTTTCTGCACCCCCTGCTGGGTGAATCGAGTTATTATAGCCTGTCCACCTGCTCTTTCTATCGCTGAGGCGACATCTTGAGGGGAATCTGTCAGGGCGAACATGCAGCCTCCGCCTCCTGCACCTGTGAGCTTCGCACCGTATGCGCCTGCGCTCCTGGCTGCATATACAAGCGATGATAATTCCACTGTGCTTACACCGAGGGCATCAAGCAGCCCGTGATTCATGTTCATGAGCTTGCCCAGGGAACTGTAGTCTTTTTTAAAAATAAGAACTTCACCCTGTTTAGCAAATGAGCCGATTGTTTTGATGATTGGGTCAATCATATCAGGATATTCCTCTTTAAGCGTCGCTACATACCTTACGAGCCTGGCTGTCTTTTTTGCTGATGCACCTTTATTTGTGTTCCCGATGACGATGCCGCAATCCAGAAGCTCCAGCCGCCTTCGTGATGGTATTTCGACCACGCCTCCGAATGTTGAGACAAACGTATCTGTCGGGCTTGCAGAACCCTGCACTTCCTTTTCTATCTCATGTCCCATTTTTGCAAGTTCTTCACTATCGTATCCAAGCCCGAATTCGAGATTGATAGCAGCCAGTGTCGCTACTGTGACCGCTGCTGATGAGCCAAGCCCTGAGCCCACGGGCAGGTCTGATGTTATGCATATCGAGACGTTCATAGAGCCTAATTTTTCAATTGCTGCTGAAACATAAGGATGTGCTTCAAAATCAAGCGCTGTAGTTCCTATACATGATGATATAGCTATGGTATCTGATTTTTTTGCACTGACGCGGGTCCTGATATCTATCGCACATGCGATGGCAGGCTCGCCATATACCACGGCGTGCTCACCAAAAAGGTATATTTTGCCCGGGGCTGTGCATGTGATCATTCAGCAATTCTCCGTTCTCACAAAGGACATTGATAAATATAAGGATGGCGGAATTTGCGAGATGTAAAAAGTCTGTAATTGGTAACCACCAACATGGCATTTAAACTCGTGTCAGGCTTTGAGCCAAAAGGAGACCAAGTAAACGCAATCCAAAAACTCAAGTTCGGGTTAGAGTACGGCATGAAACATCAGACGCTTCTTGGCGTGACAGGCTCTGGCAAGACCTTCACTGTTGCGAACGTGATATGCCATGTCCAGAGACCCACGCTTGTGATTTCACACAATAAGACTCTTGCAGCGCAGTTGTATTCAGAGTTCAAGGCATTCTTCCCAGAAAATGCAGTTGAATATTTTGTAAGCTACTATGATTACTATCAGCCTGAAGCATATATACCTCAGACAGATACATATATCGAAAAAGACGCATCCATAAACGAAGAGATCAACAGGATGCGTCTCTCTGCCACACGCTCGCTGTTCGAGCGGCGGGATGTGATCGTGGTGGCAAGCGTTTCATGCATCTACGGCATAGGCTCGCCGCAGGAATGGCATGAGATGTCACTTTTACTTAAAAAAGGGGAGACGATCGAGCGTCGGGTCATACTTTCTATGCTTGTGGATATGCAGTATGAGCGCAACGATGTTGAGCTCAGCAACGGGAAGTTCAGAGCAAAAGGCGACACGATAGAAGTATTCCCTTCGTATGCTTCAAGCGGCATCAAGATAGAGCTTTTTGGCGACGAAGTAGAGAGAATAGTTGAATTTGATATCCTGACGGGAAAAACGCGCAGAGAAACCGATGCTGTTGTGGTCTATCCTGCAAAGCATTTCGTGATGCCGCAGGAAAAGATAGATGCTGCTATAGTCTCGATCGAAGCTGAACTCAGGGACAGACTCCATGAGTTGAAATCCGTGGGGAAAATACTTGAAGCAGCGCGCCTTGAGCAGCGAACAAAGTTCGATATTGAGATGATGCATGAAATCGGGTACTGCCAGGGGATAGAGAACTACAGCCGCCACATGGATGGACGAAGAGCAGGCGAGCCTCCATATACTCTTCTGGATTATTTTCCAAAGGATTATCTCATCGTGGTAGATGAATCGCACGTCACGATTCCACAGATCCAGGGCATGCATGCAGGTGACCATGCAAGAAAAGAATCGCTCGTGGATTATGGTTTCAGGCTGCCTTCAGCCTTTGATAACCGCCCACTGACGTTTGAAGAGTGGAAAGTACGGGTAAATCAGATACTGTATGTCTCAGCCACACCTGCTGAGTACGAGCTCGCCCACAGCGCACAGGTCGTGGAGCAGATAATCCGTCCCACAGGGCTTGTGGATCCT
>JAWOKW010000095.1:0-11156 GCA_033854095.1 Candidatus Methanoperedens sp.
TACAATGCTCTATCTTTTGCCATTCTGAATCTGATAAATCTGTCTGGTATGGCATCCTTTTGCTTTGTTCTGTCATATCAGAACAATCTATCTGTCATACTATATCTAATTTTCAGACACGCTCTAAAACTCCCAGCAAAACACTATCTGATTTTTTCTTTAATCGTCAAATCTTTGTTCGTATCCGCTGCTATATCTTCCCCTGCCTTGCCTGTGAAATGGTTGGTGGCTGTGAACACTTATTCTGCGCCAGCCGCTTTTCCCATAGTGGGAAACGCTTTGTCCCGACTCTGAGGTAGTGCGAGTGATTGTAAAGCTGGCTCCGTCACTTCCAAGGGCAGAAGGCTGCGCTACGACCTGATCAAGATTATTGACCATAGCCATGGAGACCGCGCTGGCTTGAGCTGGGGTCAGTTCTGTACCGTCCTTTACTGTTGCCATGCCGCTGAATTGCATTGAGCCGAAATTATCAAGCGGAATGAAAAATCTTCCCTGAACCGGCATTTCCTCGATCCATTCAGCCGAGGATAGGGATGATGTGTAGGTTACGTTGGTCTGGTAATCCTGACCTGTAGTAATATCGTTCAAAGAGATAGTCCACTGGTTCGCTGATTGCTGTATAACAGAAGCATTAATGGAATCATCCGGGCTTATCGTTAATGGGATTTTATGGGAATTCGCTGGAAGCATCTCATACCATGCCTGATAACTGACCTTGCCGTTGTTAACCATAGCCTGAGTTCCGATCTGAATTAGATCGTTGCTGGTTATGCCGCCAATACCAACCCAGGTAGCGTCAGCCGAGGTACCTGTTGCGTTTACTTGCGGGACGACCCATGAGCCTCTGACTGAAGTAAAAGTACCCCCTGTAGTGATATATCCTGCCCAGTTATGGGATACATTATATGCTCTGCCGACATTGAGCGCAGGATCGGTTACACGGTGCGCTGGTGTTCCTTGCGCCAGGTCAGGTGTTAGCTGCACCACCAGACCTACTAATATCAGTGGCAGGATTATATAGGGTAATTTTTTTAGGTTCGTTTTCATGTTATTCACCTTGAATGTTCGGTTGGATTGAACGATATATAAACTCGATGTCGAACGATATAATGAAAAAAGCTCTATTTTCGTTCATTTTTTGAACGATGAAAACTGTCAATACTGAGTAAATGGCTTGTGCTGTTAGCAATTTTAGCTCTGATAGGAATCCCTGTAGCTTTAGCGTTGCCAGGTTATGTTGCGCCTCTTCAATCAACGTATGGCTCCAGCCTCTCATATTCTCCTTTTTCTAATAAATCGTGCGTAAATCACGTTAATAATCCCTAATATACTGCCCTGTCCGCTTGATATGCCTGCCAATAATCAACCCTGCAATAACGCCGCTTAAATGCGCGCTGTGCGCAATTGGGTCTGAGTTGCCTATAACCACTCCCAGTATCAGGTCAAGGAGAATGAAAAAGATCAATGCATGTGTTATCTTCATGGGAATAAAATAAAGATACACCTGGATATGTGGAGCCAGTACGACCAGACAGGCGAAAATTCCCATAATCGCTCCACTGGCTCCTACAGCAGGAGCATTGGATTGGAGAACGAATATAGACCACAGCGAATAACCCAGTCCTGCGATAATCCCTGAAATGAAAAACACAGCTAAAAACCGTTTACCGCCAATCCTGCGCTCAAGCTCGGGCCCAAAGAAAAATAAAAATAGCATATTGAAGAAGAGATGCGTGAAGCCTGAATGCAGGAATATATGTGTTATCAGCGTCCATGGCTGGGAGATGATCCTCAGGGGACTGAGTGCAAGAGCAGAATAATAACCTGGAATGATATATTCCAGAACGAATGACACAATGGCTATTATTAAGATCGTCAGTGAATAATTACTTTTTATTGTAGATATGACATTTACCGATGATTTAAAAGGCGATTTTCCAGTTTTCTCCACTGGCGGCTCGTAATATAATTTCCCGCTATCCCGGACTTTCTCTTTGTATGCTACAAGACCCGGGCAATCATGGGATTCAGGTAAACGATGGTTATAGCAATATGATTTGCCGCAAAATTTACATTTGAATGGCATAGGGTCCCTGAAACCGCAGTAATCACATTCATTTGCCATAATGCCTCCTTATGTTGTTCAAAGGTTAGTGACATCCTCTCCTACCTTTTGGGAGGGGCTTCCTAGTTCTTCGACCAAACTTGCTATTTTCATAGTAGAGACTCAGTCTTTCCAGGCGTAAATTCGGTAATACTTTTTGCAAGATGATGGTTCTGCATCATGTTCTGGATAGAAAGTTTCTCAAACACTACCCTGTCATATGCATTGACCAAAAATCGTTGCGCCAGTTTACGTCGCACACACGTATGGCGCAGCCATGCAGCGCCATACGTGGATACAGCGTCAACCGATGTTTCGGTTGTTCGACTGGTCTTATGATCAAAATCTTTTCGCTGATTCCTGACTTTCCTGTGAACCTTTGCTACCTTTATTCTCTGTTTATTCTTGAATCCTTTATCCAGTCGTTTCAGGACATCCTGCAATATCTGGGAATATGCTTTTTTCATTTCACTCTTGCAAGCATTAATATTCCTTGAAATCGTATATATCTTATGCTTACCCATCATGCCGCTCTTGCAATCGATTTTTTGGGCGAGTATTGACCCGATAAGATAACTTCCTTTTCGAATCTTCCATTAAAGAACACATGGACTTCTATCGCTTTTCCCTTTTCAAAATCTCTCATCCTGCTGTCATACATCTGCCTGCTGTGCCTGAGAGCATGTTCCCTGAAATGTTCTTTAATAGCACGCAAGAACCTGAGTTTTTGTTCAAGAAAACCTGATTCGTATTTTTTAACTTCTTTTAATATCGCCCAGCAGGTTCCATCATCTATATCGCTGTAATACCAGCCGTGCTGATTCAAACCTGATATCTGCCTCCAGTCAATATTACCTTCTTCATCAGCTTCCCTGTGAAGCATATACGGGTATATTCTGCAAACAGCAGGGCGGATATCGTAGCGCTCACATCTTCCACCAGTATAGAATATGCAATCGCCGCCCGGTTTGTTTTTGAGGGCATAGCCCAGCACATAGAACCTGCCAAGGTTATCACAAAAATCATAATATGGCGCAGGCGTTAGATGCTCTTTGCCTGCAATTTCTATTATTCTCGCAGCATCGTCATCAAGAAGAAATACATGGTCATTGAATCCGCGGGTGCAGCATTTGCCGCAGCAGTCGCATTCGAACCCTACTTCCTTTATTATTTCTATATACCTGTCGTCTGGAAATGACAGCAGGTCTTCAATCTCTTTTTCGATATCATCCTTTTCGAGCATGAGGATACCTGAAAGACGGTGCTTTCTCTGCTGCCTTCCCTGCTATTTCTTCCACAGCCATAAACTGTAGTTGATTTACAAGATATTTAACTTTAAGCCTCTTTTTACAAGTAATAATATATTAGTACTGTTTTTTCGACCATATACATATAATATATATAGTAGTATACAAGAACAAAAGCTTGGTATAGGATTAGGTGAATGAAAAATGGAAGAGCATGAAATCGTACTGAAGGTAAAAAGAGTAATACCTGTCTTAGCACGTTGGAAGCGGCGTAGATTTCAGGTATATGCGCAAGATGCTAATGGCGATTATTACGGATTTTTGCGTTACAAAGTAAATTTTCATGATGGGGATATTATAAAAGTTCGGTATAATACGAAGAAATTTTCGGATGGTTATAGATGTTGGAATTTCAAGAACATTGTATCTATACATAAGTTGGTGCAAAAATGGCAGCTTTGAGTATGTATTTTTACTTTTTTATCAACGCAAGCTTTATTATCTAATAGGGATACTATTTACTGGGGGCGATAGGCATGAAAATAAAACTAAGTTACTATATTGAGGTTGAAGGATAAAAAAGTTTTGGCCTGTATGTTGAGAATATGGGGGATGCTTTACTAACTCCAACCTCAATGCTATGTTTGTTTCTGATAATATATAAAGCTTTCCAAAATATTTATGATAGTTATCATGATTATTATGAATAAAACATCAGATACTGAAATTAGGAAATATAACATTTCAAGCTATTCCCTTGTAAAATATAACAGTATGCTCAGTGCTATAAACTCAACAGCGTCCGGGATCACTACATATATCGGATTATATCCCAGCAGGTTTACTATTATCGGATATACCGACTGCGGTGGCGGGCTTGCAATAATCAAAAGCAGCAGAACAGCACGTGAGAGGCTCTGGAGCAAAAGTGCAATCGTAAAAATGATAAGACCAAGAGTAAAGTTAGATTTGATCTTGCGGTATATCTCGAGGTATGAAATAAGAAGCACGAGCAGCAGTACGATGTTACCTGCAGTGATATAATAGGCAATCTCTGTTATCTGAATAAAATTACCTCCTTCTTATTTCATTTATTTTGCTTATCAATTTTTTCCCAAATTTGATTGAATTCATCTAAATTTGCCTCCATAGTCTTGGATATAAAATACATTGCGCCGTATTTGTCACCTTCCATTGTGATTATTCCATTTTTAATAAGAACATCAAGGTGGTGTCTGATAGTCTTATAATCCATATTCATAACCTCAGCTAACTGGTTTGCATTATAGGGTCTGTCAATAAGATGTTTCAGAATTAATGCACGGGTCTGCCCTCCTCGTGTTCCTGCTATCAGATACCACAATAGCTTTTTCAGAAAATCCTCTCTCCTTTCGCCGATAAATGAATATTACTGTAATTATACCTTGCGGTTAAAACAGTTCATACAGGCCCACCATAACCTCGCACTTTAAAGTCAGCGCAATGTACTTTAGCAATCTCTCTGCATTTTTCAATATCAACAACAGGCAGATTAACAACTGTGAATCGAAGCTCCATTCCGGCTTTTGATACATCGCTTGCGAACTCAAGCATTTTTTCGTATGAATTTTTAAATTTAGGATCACATAATCTATTGTATGTGCTCTCATCCTGTGCGTTCAGGCTGATCGAGACGAATTTCATACCTGCCTCTGCCAGTTCCTCTGCAACATTTCTATCAGGGTATAAGAGTTTGGCATGACCTATCGTATCAAGCCTTGTGGGAATGCCGCGAGTCGTAAGCCATTTCGTGATCTCAAGGACATCATCAAGGCGCACAAGCGGTTCGCCCAGTCCAGTGAAAACTACTTCTTTGTACTGCGAAATATCTATTTGTGAAAGTTCTTTTATGATTTCCGAAAGCGCAGGTTCTTTTGTAAGGCGAAGATTATAACCATAGACCCCGTCTGAATAACGTTTTATGCAAAAAACACACTCAGCGGTGCATCTATTTGTAATGTTGAGATACAGGTTGCCATGCGCTTCGTAAATTATTGTGTCTTTTCTGTTCATTTTTTATTACCAATACTATGCTTTTATTGCACATATTACTTTTCATTTCGTTATCACCTCACACCCCCCTTTACCTACGATTATTGTATGTTCAGACTGCGCGACTATCATACGATCTACCTCAACCATTTCACGATACTCCTTTAATCCCCTTATCTTTTCATGTCTTATGTGAGGAATCCATCTCATGGCAAAAGGTAGAACACCAAATCTATCCCTGATTTCTTGATTTTCCTTTTTTTTACTGTTTATTGCAAAAATGTGGGCTTTCCCATACTTTATACTGCCTTTGCCGTATGTGGCGAAGGGTTCGATTGCAAAAACCATGTCTTTCCGCACCGTCTGGCTGAATGCGCTCTCATAATTCGGAATAGTAATGCCTGCATGGAGTTTATATCGCTCTAAGCTGTGCCCTGTCAAATCTTTGACAGGATTGAAATCATATTTTTTAATAGTATTTTCGATAATCTTCCCAATCGTCCTTGTCTGGGTGCCTTCCCTGATAGAAGTAATGGCATTTTCAAGCGCTTCTTCGCATGCATTTATCAGCCTGCTGTGATTGTCTGTCCCAATTTCCACTGTACATGCTGTATCTGCAATAAAACCTTCAATATGGACTCCAACATCTATTTTTGCAACATCTCCTTTCTTAAAGCACTGAACGCCATCTTCAGGTGTGTAATGGGACGCAATCTCGTTAAGAGAAATGTTGCACGGAAATGCAGGCTTTCCTCCAAGGTTGTTGATTCTGTTTTCGACATATTCTGCAAGCTCAAGGAGAGGCATGTCTTCTGTTACTCTGGACACTGCTTCTTTCCTGACCTTTGCAGCTATTTTCCCTGCTTCTATATAGTGTTCATAGATTTTTTCGTTCATCTTTTGTAACCACTACCGCACCTGTCAATATAAGTGCACCGCCAATTACCATTGGTATCGAGATTTTTTCATTCAGGATGAGAACGGCTAAAATGACAGCACTTAATGGTTCGATCAGCCCCAGAATACTTGCGTTTGATGCCCTGACCATCTTTAAGCCATTAAAATACAGCGAAACAGCCAGCAGCGTGGGAAATATCGATAGAAGTAAGATGTATATCGTATTCCTGGCATCCACAGGAACAATGCTAACTGGCAGAAGCAGTAGCGATGCTATCAAGAAACCCCAGAATGCCTGGGTATAGCCTGAATAGGTCTTACTGATGTATTTTGAGGTCATTATTTGAAAAGCGTATGTGATGCCGGATATTATGCCTGCCAGTATCCCGATTGACTGCTGTGAGAACTCAAGTCCGCGCAGGTCAACTATGAGCAGGATGCCGGTGATTGCTAAAACAAGTGCGATTACTCCATTCTTTGTTGAACGTTCTTTCAAAAGCAAAGGGGAAAGTACGGTCACATAAACAGGTGCTGTATACAGCAGCAGCACTGCAATCGAGACCGATGCGTTCAGAAAGGATTCAAAATATGCAAGCATGGTAGCAGCTTGCAGTATACCGAATAATACTAAGTAAGTTTTTTTACCTTTGAGCTGTATTTTCTTAATATTTCCTGAAATCAATAAAATAACAAAAAGCATTATAAATGCAAATGATACCCTGTATAGAATGATGCTCTGGACAGGCATTCCACTGATCATTTTTCCAAATATTCCTGCGAGACTAAAGAGTACTCCTGCTGAGATTATTTCTCCATAACCTTCGAAAATAGTTTGTACCATCTCATGGGGTGCGGGGGCAAAGGAGATCCCACCCTTTCGGGTGCGGAGGAATTTGCCCCGCCTCTTCAGTTCACCTCTTTTAAATCAATTTGTTCTATCAATGGTGTAGTCTGCATTTTTCAATGCCTCCTATTCAACCAATTACCCTTGTTCCTCACGGAACAAGCCCCTCCCTTTCGGGAGGGGTGATTGACAATTTCGGCTTGTAATATAGCACAATCCTGTACTCGCTTGGCGCTCTGTCCATCTTCCTGAAAAGCAAATAATCCAGAGTAACATCTGAAGGCTTGAACCAGTACCATGACATCTTTGCACTATCAAGTCTCTCATAATCAGCACGCAGGCGGCGCTTCACTAAATCTGCTTCCGAATTATTCCCATCAGAGTCGTGCACCACGATGAGCGGGGCGTTGAGTTCAGAATCGATGCTCACTTTCCATTTAACATTGGCATAATGGCGCAAGTACCACAGGAACTGGGTTTCCATATCAGCGTCCATGACCTGAACCTCAGTTGACTGGTTCCTGTACTGGCTGGATATCTCGAATATCTTATTGATAAGTTCAGAATATTTCTGCTGCGGAGGCTGTGCTGCCTGAATTAAAGGTTCTGCCGGGTTAGTGTAATCATAATAGTTCAAGAAAATGCTTGAATAGACAAAATAAGATGAACTCACCAAGAAGAGAACAACTACCGCAATTCCTGCCCCTGAATTAAGCTTTAACCTTGGAATGAGTTCACCTACATACGCACCTGCTATGAGCACAAGAGGCAAAAGAGGGTTCAGCACAAGCCATGGGACTTTTTCCTGAAGATATGAATAAATTATCAGGTTCGTCATAGCCCAGTACCCTAAGAACGTCATCAGAAGGTTGTTTTTATTATAATAATGAATAATCCCTGCTATGCCGAAGACGAGCACTGGAAGCTCATAGAGTGCCATAATAGGCAGGTAAAAATACATCGGACCTCCGATGCGCTCTGTTCTGTGCATCTCGTACCAGTGGACTATTGCTTTTTCAAAGGCTGATTTCATGCCATAAAGATCAAAGGTTTTACCTGTATAAAAAAGAGAAAAAATAATTATCACAACAAGAATGAAAAATATACCTTCTGCAAGTGTTATTAACACTTTTTTGTCCAATTTGTTAATCCTTCCAGTCAGTCCTTTATACAATCGCTCCCTGATAAAAAACAGGAAAAGGAACAGAACAATCAACGCCATTGTTATATATGCATTCTCTTTAAGAGCAGCCATAGATGCAAGTGCAACTCCTCCCATGAACAGGTAAAAAACCCGAATGACAGAGTGCCATGCACTGTTCTTTGCGTAGCTTTCTGCATATTTGACCGCGCATACAAGCATCAGCAGGGTAAAGAAGGAGATGAAAATGTCCTCCCTGTAAAATCGTGAGTAATAAAGGAATGATGGTGAGAGCGCTAAAAAAAAGGCAGAAACGACCATCCCTGCATTTCCAATGTATCTTCGAAGCGGTATCAGCAGGAAAAGTATCGCGCTGCCAAAGATAGCTGGAAGGAGGCGGGATGAGTAGATGTTATCCCCAAAATGCCTGTACATCTCTGCTGTTGTATAGTACATGAAAGGACCGTGGAACGAAGGGTCGTAAGAATAAATACCGTCATTGAACAATTTATACGTGAAATAACCTACAGCAGCCTCATCGTGATGAAAAACCCTCTCATTGAGATGATACAGCCTCAGTAAAAACGCAAGAGCTATCAGGAGAATAAAAACAATAAACAAAGCAATGTTCTTTTTATTCATCAGCCCACAACATAGTTAAAACATATTCATAGCATTTATGGTGTTTAAGAGAGCTTCCTGAAGTATGCCAAAAATCAGGGTCAAACTGTTTGCAAATCTGCGCGAATATGCGAACACAAAAGAAATAGAGCTGGATGGCAGTACTGTGAAAGAAATACTTGAGACGCTCTGTAAAAAATTCCCTCGATTAGAAATACTGATATTCAAAGATGGGGAGCTGCAGCCTTATATCAATGTTTTTCTAAATGGAAGGAACGTTCTTGAATTGAGCGGATTAGAGACTTCCCTGCATCAGGGCGATGAGATTGCTGTTTTTCCTCCGGTTTCAGGTGGATGATCATATAGCAGGGCTTGGGTTTGTATAATTGCATTTCTGATAGTATTATATAGTAGGAGAGAATTTAATAAATAGTATAAGCATGATAATCGAAACAATCGTCTTGGTCTTAGCAATCCTCGCTGTAATTGCAGCATACTATATTCTGAAGAGTGTGACGCATCTGATTGTGAATACTGTGCTTGGGCTTCTTCTTCTTGCTGTGAGCAATTTTATTTTTAAATTAGATATTGCCTATACAATCCCTGCTGTGCTGGTCTGCGCATTTGGAGGAATACCGGGCGCGATTGTCGTGATACTGCTTCATGTCTCAGGTGTTGCATTCTGATCCTGTTTTCAGGAGCGATATGAGAGCCGTTATCCCATTTAAAAAAAGCAATGCAAAATCAAGATTAAGAGCTTCGCTCTCTGAAAAAGAGCGTGAAGAGCTTGCTTCGGCTATGCTCACAGATGTTGCAGAAGCATTAACACGCTCAGGATGCTTTAAAGTGGTTGATGTACTGTCCACTTCGATAATCGAAGTAAAAGGTGCAAATATTGTATTGACAGAGAAAGGTCTGAACGAAGCGCTGAATGAATACCTCCAAAAAATGGCTTCGCATTCCATAAATGAACCTGTTCTTATAATCATGGCAGACATCCCTCTTGTTTCAATAAAGAACATACAGGACATTACATCTTCAGAAGCAGATATCGTGATCGTTCCAGGCAGGATGGGAGGAACAAACGCGCTATTCGTCCGCAGTCCAGAGCATTTTCACGTGGATTACTACGGTGCAAGTTTTCTAAAGCATCATGAGATTGCTTCCAGAAGCGGTCTTAAAACAGATATCTTTGACTCTTTTAACCTCAGCACGGACATCGATGAGGTCTCAGACCTTGCTGAAATCCTGCTTCACGGAACTGGAGAGGCAGTGCGCTACCTTAAAAAGCTCGGTTTTGTTCTTGCAGAGAGCGGGGGCAGGGTGGGAGTCAAGAGGCTCAAATCTCAGTGATGAATAAGGTTAGAAGGACGTTCCTTAATATTTTTTTACTAGTTTCTGCCCGCATATTGGACATCTTTCATACTCTGGTTGACACATTGTGCTCATAAAAACACAATACATCATTGCATTATTTAAAGTAGTCGATGGTTAAACAATAGGTAATATTAGAGTCCGAAGCATGCGCCCCATTCAAACTAAATAATAATAGCGTTAGAATTCCTATTACTGATAAAAGTGATTTCATTATACCACCGAAATGAATATACATTGTATATACTATATAAAACTTCTCATAAAAACAGCATCAGCATACAGGTATACGCCCGTATGCTAATTCCATACAGAATTCCTGTATGTTCGCAAGTTCCCTATCTATGACTTCATTTATCTCTTTTTCTACCTCATCAAGCGACCCTCTATCCATGATTACCTGTGCTGCTGCTATTTTTGGCTGGTCGATTGGTGCACCTATCTGGCTCAAGAGCCATACATAAACTTCCCTGAGGTCAGAGACGTTCATATATATCTCATTTGCAATCCTGTGGCTGAGCACATTGTATATCTTTCCAACGTGGCTTACAGGGTTTTTCCCTGCTGCTGCTTCGCTACTCACAGGTCTGTTCAGCGGAATGATGCCGTTCACCCTGTTCCCGCGTCCTACCTGACCCGAATCTGCATCCTCAGCAGATGTGCCTGTGACCGTGAGATATATCCCGCCCATGCCACGCTTTTCTCTGTCAAGCGTGTTCAAAGAAACCGATATTTTAAGGTCTGTTCTTTCTGTTGCGTATGTTTTTATTTCTTCCAGCAGTTCATATTTTTTCCTGAAATATTCTGCTTCTGATTCTATGAACATATCCACGAGAGGGTCTGCCACGATTAAATCAAGCATGTCGTTTTTACGAAGTCCCATGACTTTAATATCCT
>JAWOKW010000096.1:0-5655 GCA_033854095.1 Candidatus Methanoperedens sp.
TCAACATACTGGAAGACAATATGATGGCTTTTTTTCAATCTTGCAAGCACGTGCGGGTTTTTAACCACGAATTTCCCTTCGCCATGGCGCACGGGCAGATAAATGCTGCTTAATCCTTTTGTGAACACGCATTTTGAGCGTTGGTTCGCTCTGAGATAGACCCACCTGTCCTCGAACCTGCCTGAATCATTAAACGTAAGAGTGACTTCCTGGGTGCTGTAGTCGCGGTCAAATGCGGGCAAAAGCCCCATCTTTACCATAGCCTGGAATCCGTTGCAGATGCCGATGATCAATTTCCCGGCATTTATGAACTCCTGTATCTCATTCCCAAGATTATATTTAAGCATGTTAGCAAGGACTTTGCCTGAAGCGATATCGTCCCCGAATGAGAAACCTCCAGGAAGTGCAAGTATCTGGTAATCTGAAAGTTTCTTTGTTCTATTTAGCAGGTCTGTTAGATGCACCCGCTCTGCGTCTGCTCCAGCGAGCTTGAAAGCATGCTGGGTTTCCATATCGCAGTTTATGCCGTAGCCTGTGAGGACAAGAACTTTTGGTATCATTTTGTTCAAATAACTCCTCTGAAATAATGACCCGTCGTATATTCACCTTTTCTGATAAAGATGCTGTCACAACCATCTAAAGCATCCCTGTATGCTTTCGTTATTCTTCCTGTGCATTTTTTATCATACGTTTTTGCTTCTATCCGCAGACAATTGATACCTGCTTTAATGAGGTCTGGAATATATTCAAGCATGCATAGCTGGCGTGAATTCATTATGTAAGTACGATGCTGTGAATCAATTCGTACAGGAAAAGCAAAACCTTTTTCATCTTTTAATAAAACCTCCTTCAATTTCCCATATGGAAGAAGGTCGCTTATAAGATCGTGCTCTGAGACCATAAGTGGGAAAACGCCATGCACGATACATTCTGTGGGACCAAAAGGCGTAAGCCTTCTTATCTCTTCAAGCGTAAGTTCAGGGGATAACGTTATCCTCTGGCTATAATTCAATAGATGTTCCATTGTCAGCCTGTTGAAGACATTGAAGGGGTAATCGAGCACAACTGGCACAGACAGCCTGTGAAGATTATGTAAAACACCAGGATTTGCAACAAGGAAACCATCAGGATTTAAATCCAGATACATGTTCAGATTCATGATATCTTTAATTATTCGAGGTGTGCTGATAAATACACTCACACCTTTTCTTCTTCCATATTCTATAGCGCAACTGTAATCCTCTTTTTCAAGCTCTCCTATGTAAATAACATCAGCTCCGCTGTCAACAGCAGCCTCAAGACATTCAAGAGAACTGGTATTTACTGAAAGAATTGGTTTTGATTTTGGCTTTATATTTCCGGGAGATATCTTTGGCTTACTGCAATCACGCTTCCATTTTTGTACACGTACTCCCTCAAGCTGGGCAATTGCCTCTCTGCGAAGAGAGTTCAATTCTGAAAGTGGGATGAAAATATCATCATCTATTTCAAACATGATTTCATGTGCCTCAAAAGCCGTGCCTCCGAGCTTTTTTAATTGAGCCTCTATTGATGTTCTGGATAAAGGCTTGCTTTCAGCCCTGCTCACGCTCATACCTCTGATTGCAATTTCGTTTTCACCATCGTTAATACGAAGTTCAGCATGCTCATCGACATGAGCTTTAACTGACATTTTTATTGGGATCTTCCTTGAATTTTTTGTTTCAAGCGAAGCCATGAGCAAGCGATCATAGGTCTTAAAAACTGCATCACCTGCTGAGACTTTATTGTCAAAAGGTATTTTGACCACTGAACCCGGAGCTGCTGTACTTACGCTCTGATTATTAAGGTACATGCTTCTTACGATGATTCCCGCATCCTCGCCAGCGCTGATGCCGTCCTCTATGTTCAATTGTGCCTCCAGATATATAGACATTGATTTTTTGTGCGGCTTTACCACTCTGCCAAGCATTGTTCCACAGTTATGCGGCTGTCTGCTGATCAATTCACTTCCAGGATTTCCAAAAAAATATCCTGTGGTAAAATCTCTATTGAACAATTGTAGAAGTGTGCGCTGCTCTTCCTCTGATACCTGAAAATCCTCAGGCGCTTCAAAGTACCTGTCAATGAGTTTTCTATAGACCCGCACTACCCCTGCTACGTACTCAGACCGCTTCATCCGCCCTTCTATCTTGAAAGAATCAATCCCTGCGCCCACTAAAGCAGGGATATGTTCGCTCATATTTAGATCTTTTGGACTGAGCAGGCAGCCTTCAATTCCGTTGATGCGGTATTTTTTACGACATGGCTGGGCACAGTATCCGCGGTTTCCGCTCCGCCCTCCGATCATACTGCTAAGAAGGCACTGTCCTGAATATGAAAAACATAACGCACCATGGATAAAGGCTTCAATCTGCACTTCGGTTTGCGATTTTATTATTCGGATATCTTCAAGTGAGAGTTCCCGCCCGAGCACAATGCGCTTTACTCCCATGTTCTGAAGGAACTTCACGCCTTCTATATTGTGGATGGTCATCTGGGTGCTGGCATGGACAGGAAGTTCAGGAAGCTGCTCACGAAGCATCTGCATGAGCCCAAGGTCCTGCACAATGACAGCATCTGCGCCGCAGTTGCAGAGGAACTGAAGATATTCACAGGCTTTTTCAAGCTCTGCATCCTTGATCAGGGTGTTCACAGTGATATAAGCCCTGACGCCCTTTATGTGTGCATAATCGATAGCCCATTCAAGTCCTTCACGTGTGAAGTTCGAAGCGTACTGCCGTGCACTGAAAGAAGTGCCGCCGAAATACACAGCATCTGCTCCATTCTCAACCGCGGCTATAAAGGCTTCTTTGCTTCCAGCAGGTGCAAGCAGTTCGGGTTTACGCATGTGGGGGTTATAATTCTACAGGAAGCTTAAAAAGGTAATTGCGACGTATATTGTGGTTTGGAAGCATTACTTTATCACCGCATAAATGTAATATATTCTGATGATGAATAAGCATATTGAGATGATATCATGGTGCGATTAGAAAAGCAGGGCGATTCGTTCGTAATGATTACAGGTAAGACGCAAAAGCAGGATATCAGTGTTCTGCTGAATGCGTTCATGGAGCTTCAAAAAAGTCCCCCGGATAAAGCGAGGATAAAAGAAGGGATATTGTATATTGATAATTCTGCAGGGATCGATCTTAAAAAAGAGATTAAAACCGTGCTGCAAAAAGCACTTGGAGATAAATAATCCCGTATGTACATATCACAAATAAAATATGGGAAAAATACGTCTCCTTGATGAAGCCACTATAAACAAGATCGCTGCTGGCGAAGTAATAGAGCGCTCTGCGTCTGTGGTCAAGGAATTGATCGAGAATTCCGTGGATGCGGATGCAACTGATATCAGGATCGAAGTAATAAAGGGTGGAAAGAAGCTGATACGAGTAAGCGATAACGGGAGCGGAATGAGCAGAGATGATGCCTCGCTTTCGTTCGTAAAGCATTCTACGAGCAAAATCAGCATGCTTGAAGAACTCGAAAATATAATGACAATGGGATTCAGGGGTGAAGCCTTATCCTCAATTACTGCTGTTTCCAAGGTGGAGATCATTACAAAAACACATGAAGAATTAGCAGGCACGAAGGTAATAGTCCACGGCGGTAAACTGGTGAGCACAGGCGATACAGGAGCAGCCACTGGTACGATGGTCACGGTCGAAGATATATTCTACAATATCCCTGCACGGAAAAAATATCTAAAATCAGATAGCATTGAACTTGCGCATATCGTGAATGTAGTGACAAAGAACGCATTTGGACATAATAATGTATCTTTTACATTGCTCCATAACGGAAATGAGATACTGCGCTCTCCAGCATCTCTGCTGCATGACACGATAATCCACATCTATGGACAGGAAGTAGCAAGAGAGATGGCAGCTGTTGATTTTGAATCACGGTTCGCAAAAGTGACTGGATTTGTATCAAAACCTGCTGTTACAAGAGGCAGTATAGTATCTCAATATTTTTATATCAATGACAGGAACATCAGTTCAAGGGCAATCAGTTTTGCATTGAGAGAAGGATATGGCACACTTATCCAGAAAGAGCGATTTCCCATTGCGGTTTTAAAAATATATGTGGACGCAAAAGAAGTAGATGTCAATGTGCATCCGACCAAGAACCAGGTTCGTTTAAGCCATGAGAAGGAAGTTTGTGATACAGTAGTACAGGCTGTAAGAACTGCTCTTTATCGAGAGAACCTTGTACCTCAAATCTCAGCGGCAGAACAACAGCCTCTGTTTGAAAATCCACAGAACACAGATATTATAAGAGAAGCTGATTCCGGGTTCAAGGTCTCACTAAAAGATACAGAACGAAGGCTCAGGCGTACTGAGCTGTATTCAATTGAAGAAAGTAAAACAGGTGATACGCAGCAAATAAAGATTCTTGGACAGGTGGACGCCCTATACATCATCGCAGAAACAAAAGATGGGCTGATGATAATAGATCAGCATGCTGCGCATGAGCGGATTCTTTTTGAACAGGTAAGGGATTCAAAACGTACTGATTCGCAGGAACTTATCGTTCCTATCAATCTTGAACTTGATTCTAAGGAGAGAGTTTTAATAAAAGAATGCATCCCGGCTCTTGAAGATTTTGGTTTCAGGGTCTCTGAGTTCGGACATGATGCGTTTGCAATAACAGCAGTTCCCAATGTGCTGGGAAAACTTGAAGACCCTGCATTGATACATGATATAATAATCGATATCCTGAAAGAGGAAAGGATAAAAGACAATACCGGGCTCTTTGAGAGCGTAACTAAAACTATTGCATGCAGGGGTGCTATCAAAGCTGGAGCAGTCTGCACACACTCCCAGATGGAAAGCCTCCTCAAGCAGCTTTTTTTAACCGAAAACCCGTATTCGTGCCCTCACGGCAGACCCACGATGGTAGCTTTTAACAGGCAGGAACTGGATAAGTTGTTTAAAAGAGTTCCCCGCAGTTAAAAACGAAACTTTAATAACTACAAACAGAGTTTCAGGGGTGGTGCTCCGATAGTGTAGCACGGCCAATCATGTCAGACTCTCACTCTGACGACTGGGGTTCAAATCCCCATCGGAGCACCTAATTTTCTTAGATGCTCCTATTTTAACTTGCTTTTTTCTATCTGTATTCTTCAATCAGTTCTGCCCAATAATTGATGATGTAAACACAGTAATGCTGTGTTCATGCATCAAAGAAAGCAGCGAATGTGTCCGATATCTGTACTATGCGGATATTCCTATCCCGGTAAGTCTGCATCGAGAGCAGTAGCGATAGGACAGGCAGCTTTGCAGCATACTTGACAGATTCTGATAGAAATGCCTTCTGTGAGAGCAACCATTTGGCAGACATGACCGCTGGTGGGAATGGCAGGATAAGCCAGAGCTTAATACCGTGCAGCATTGCGAACTTAGCAGCATGGGAGTCAAGCCCGACCGTGCCGCCAGTTATCCAGATAGCATCAGGGAATCTGTAATGCAACTGTTCCAACGCAGATATAACATTTTCATATTCGCTCTAACTTAGAATATTGTTGGTAATCTGGCTGGGCATAAAATTGGTGGGGATAAATTTCTTTCTAAATTGAGTAAATCTTTTGCAGGAGCTTTCAAGCATGCTTTGATCAGTTCTTTCAAA
>JAWOKW010000097.1:0-5339 GCA_033854095.1 Candidatus Methanoperedens sp.
AGCTTTAGAATCTGTGGAATCTTGGCTTTAGACATGGATTATCGCCTTCCTGTTGTCAGTTCATCGAAAGGATGACTCCTCACCTTGATGTTGCGGGACTGCAGATACCTTATGAAATCAGAGTCTCCGAAGTAGTGGTCTGTGGTCTGCAGGTATTCATCGAGCAGGGACTGGATGTTTAAAGCGCGAGCATTCTCAATCTCAAGGATCACTTTCGGTTCCCCATGATGCGAGATTATGCAGAAGTCTCCTTTCCATTCGGCATCCGCAGGTATATGTCCGAGCATCTTTAATACGAACTTCTCTCTCAGTTGATCTTCTATACTCGATTCAAGATTGTAATACGACTCGCTGTACAGGATAGCAGCATCAGAGGACTCTTCCATGAACTCTTTCTTTGGCTTAATATCCGGGTACTCCTGCTGTATGGCTTCTGTCACTTCATCTATTATATCAGCAGAAATCTCTCTGAACACACCCGTTTCTGGAAGGGTATCTGATCCAGTATCTTCTTTCTCTTTGCCATACCACTCTGGCAGCACTGAGCCATCTTTTGCAAAGAAGTAATCAGCATCATGTTTTGCTTCAACAGCCTCAGTCTCCTTTGTAGAGTCATAGAAACTTATCAAGTCAAGTAAAAACAATTGGTCGTCTATCTCACGGATGTAAGACAGCGGGCCTGAAGCATATATATCAATCATTCTGTTGCGTTCTCTCTCAGTGAGCTGTCTATGCTCAAATGCGCCCATGATATTACTGGCTTCCTGTATCAGATTGTTCAGAGCGCTCGATGCCCGCTCTTTGAAATCTTTCAGATTATCAGCTTTCTCAAGGGCATCTTTTACCTCACATTCGATTGTATAGGAACCGTGCTTGAGAGATTCAATCGTTTCTCTCAAATCATCAGGCAATTCTTCAGGCTTCATATGTGCCCAGCCTCCTTCATGCTGAAGTGCCGCCCATCCCCTATTATTACGTGATCTATGACATCGATGCCCATGATCTTCCCAGTCTCTGCCAGCTTCTTTGTAATCTCTATATCCTCTCTACTCGGCGTGGGATCGCCAGATGGATGGTTGTGGACTACGATAATATGCGCTGCGGATTCGATCAATGCAGTACGAAATACTTCTCTTGGATGCACAATATTCGCATTCAGAGACCCCATCGATATAATATCCCGTCTTAACACTTGATTTTTGGTATCCAGACAGAGTTCTATAAAGAGTTCTTTTTTCCGTTCTCTCATTTCAGGATACAGATATCTGTAAACATCCTCAGGGGAATTGATCTTGATTTTTGAGTCTCGTGTGAAGTTTTCCAGTCTGCGGGCTAATTCAAAACAGGCAGCTATCTGGGCTGCTTTACCTTCCTTAATGCCGGTTATCGCTGTTAGCTGCCCGATGTTTATAGTTGAAAGCTGCAGCAGATCGTATGTGGCAAATATTCGCTGAGCCAGACTGAGGGCATTCTCCTGTACAGAACCCGATCTGATTATTATTGACAGAAGCTCATGGTTGCTTAACGAAGCTGCGCCGTTGTTGATCAGCCGGTTCATTGGTCTATCTTCTTCACGCATATCGCGGATCCGAACTTTATACTGGTTCAATTCTATACCTCCGTAAATCTGATTTTTTACGTGAGGGAGTTCTGGGACTGAGCCAGCCAGATTTTAGGCGCTGTGCGCCGACCCTGAGCGAAGCGAAGGGGAAATATCTGGCGGCAACCTAAGCATACAAAAAAGTCAGAAACGATTGTTTTTATACTCCTTATTGTGGGTGGAAAAGGAGTATGTTCACAGTTCTATTTTATATTGATTTTTTGGATTTTAAATCCAGCAGATTTTGTTTCGAGTACTACCCAATACTACAATGACGAAGAAGCAAGCATAACCTCAAAAATATTCACAAAATTATCGGCTACTTGATGGATAGGAAAGAGTAAGTTCAAACTTCTCTTTTTGTTCATTTTTTAAGTCGAAAATCGCTATTAAGCTTAATGAGTTTAGCAAATAGGTTCATATCGCAGCTTACGAGTACGACATCTACTAGCTTTTTCAGCGCAGGCGATGCATGCTACTCAAGTATGTAATCAAGCAGACCATAAGTTTTATTTCATATGGCAAAGGCTCAAGAAATCAGGGCAGCCTGGCCTGATGTAAGGCTTCAAGGTGACTGTATAAGCTCACCATCCTTGAGCCAGATTACCCTGTCCACATACTTCTTATCCTCCGGGTCGTGAGTCACCATCCAGATCGTAAGCCTGATCTCACGGTTCAGTTTCTGAAATAGTTCAAGAACCTGTTTGGTTGAGGCGCTGTCCAGATTTGCGGTCGGTTCATCTGCAAACAGTATATCCGGTTTGTTTATTAACGCCCTGGCAATTGCAACTCTCTGCTGCTCGCCTCCTGACATCTCACGAGGGCGGTGATGTAATCTATCACCAAGTCCGACCTGCTCCAGTACTTTTTTTCCAGCTTTCATATACTCTTCTTTTTTTCTGCCAAGTGCCATGGCTGGCAGGTAGACATTTTCAATTGCAGTAAGCTCAGGTAAAATCGCATACTCCTGGAAGACATAACCGAATCTTTCAAGCCGGAACTTTGCCTTTTGAGAGTCAGACAATTTTAGAACATTTTTCCCGTCAATGATAATCTCACCGGATGTAGGAGTATCAAGCAACCCAAGCTGATGCAGCAGAGTTGATTTACCGCTTCCACTCTTTCCCATTATTGCAGCAAATTCACCACGCCTAACTTCTAAAGAGACGTTATTCAGCGCTCTTACTTTCACTTCACCCATTCTATAAATTCTGGTGAGGTTTCTAATTTTGACAATGGTTTCAGCGGTAGCCTCGTTCAAGACATTTTTGACCATTTTAATCGCCCCATATTGCATCTATTATAGTTTGACGAACTGCCATCCATGACGGAACAAAACCTGCGAATAATGCAACGATGACCAGACTTGCCGAATCTATCAAAACATTCTCAGGCAATATTGACAGTGAAACAAAGCCAAGACCAGTTTTTAGCGGGTGTAAAATGAACAATGGCTTAAGTGCAAAAAACGCAATAAACAAACCTATAATCGTACCGCAAATCACGATGAACATTGCCTGGAAGATATATGAATATATGACTATAGATTCTTTTATTCCAACTGCCCGCAGTATACCTATCTGCCTTCTCTTGCTTATGGTGTTCGTATAGATTATAATAAAGATCGTCACGCTTGCAACGAACAGCCCTATCGCAGAAATCAATATGGAGATCAGATTGAAACTTGATATTATGTATGCTAAAGAAGCAGTATAAACAGTCCATGGTTTTATATTCTCTTTTACTCCCAGTTCTAAAAACCGTATTACATATTTATCTTCATTCCCCCTGTCTTCGGTTTTAATCAGTATTTGCGAGGCTTTATCCTCTAAACCAAGAACGGATTCCATTTCCCTCTGGCTTATGTACGCATTGCTGTTAGCCAGCGTGAAACCCGCGTCGAATACGCCTTTGACACGGTAGTTCCTCTTGACACCATTATTGAAGAGCACGTCGATGGAATCACCAACCCGCACATCACCAAGAGAAGAAATTTGCTCAGAAATGCCACCATATCCAGCAGGAATCTCTTTTCCCAGAATGATTTCGTTTGTATCCAGCTTGCTCAGATATTCACCATCGATCATAGAGTTATAGATTGTATTGACTTTAGCCGCATCATCAGGATTAATCGACTTCACACTCCATGATCCGCTCTTGTCTTTAAATGAAAATACAGCGCCTGTTACGTATTGTGCTGAAATGCCCACAACACCCGGCACGCTGTTAATCTTTTGTTTCAGTGAATAAACATCGCTGATATATTTTTCATCTTTTTTTGGTTCTATTACAACATTGCTGTAGAGCGTATTAATTATCTGGTTGTTTAATGCATCGTTAATTCCAAGAAAAAGGGAAGATATGAATACTAAATCTATAAAGATGAGAGACATGATAAAAATGGTCAGACCAAGAGTACCTTTATTACCTTTTGTTATTGATTTATACGCCAGAAATAATGATACCTTGAGGTTACTTAACATATAACACCTTTATATTCCGCATCTTATAACCGCTCACCTGATCACTGTTTATTTTTCCTTCGATATAGATAATATAAAGCCGCTCCAACTACCATCACAGCAATTACAGCCGCTATTGGCGATGAACTGCTTTTATTTGTACCTCGGATATGGAGATTAAGCGCCTGCGTGGTGCTGTGCATACCGAGGTCATCTTCAAACTCAATTGCGGCGAAATATGGGATATCACCGCTTTCGTTTGCCAATACACTGAAAACGGCTGGCGCATCGTCATTGGGTTTGATTTTACCAAGGAATGCTGTTTTAGTTCCTTCAAAAGGAATATTGAGGTTTACTTTAACAGATTTAGCGTCACCATTCCCTGAATTTTCAATACGCATTGTCACGGTCACAGTATCGCCCTGTACTGGAGCTTGGGGGTCATTTTTAAGGTCCGAAATAGCAAGTTCTGCTTTGCCAAGAACTCTGACGCCTACAAAACTCTGGGAACTGATGTTTGTTCCGTTTTCATCTTTATACTCCATATTGATCGGGATTGAGTATGATGAAATTTCAGCGTTGTCTTTAACCTGAGCACGGTAGTTCAACTGGCTGAACTCACCAGGATTGAGTTCTTTTATGATTTTTGTGTCGCCACCAACAGGAACAAACGGTAATTCACCTGTTGCAGTGCTGATCTGTACTTCCCGCGCAATCCCTGTTCCTTCATTTGAGACTGAAAAAGTGATATTAAACGTATCCTTCGGGCTTGTGAGTTCGGGGTTGACTGTGATATTAGAAATCGCAAGCTGCGGCACTCCACGCACCATGACATTGAACGTTTTATTAGTTTCACGCTGCAGGTCGTTGCTTAACCAGCGTGCTCTGAATTCAATGCCATAAACACCAGAAACAGCGCGCGGGTCTACATGTAACTGGTAGGTTTCGGTGACCCCACCGTTTTTGTTAATACTACTCTCATAGATGACCCGTTTGTAATCGTTTTATCCCCCTCCCAAATCTTACCACTCAGCGAGCTTTTGTAAACTTCCTTTTTCTTTAAATCCCATCGAAATGAGGACGCCAATCAAAAGTACAGCCAGAGAACACGTTTTTTTGACAGAACGACTCGTATATTTATGTAATCTGTCTAAAGACAATGCATTTTTCTTAATTTTAAAAATATCTTCGATGAAGCTTCTAACGTACTTGAAAGATTTCCAATTCGATATCACTTCTTTAAATTCGCTAACAAGTTTCTTCAAAAACAAAAGCTT
>JAWOKW010000098.1:0-4680 GCA_033854095.1 Candidatus Methanoperedens sp.
AAAAATCTGGAATATTGAGGAAAATTATGGGCAAATAGTGTTTTTTTGATGAAAATGTCATATTTTTTCTGAAAAATCCTCAAAAGCCTGAAAAATGGAAGAAATTACATGTTTATCCGACAATCTCTCTTATCTTTCTGCTAACCTCTCAAGAATCTTCTCAAGGCGTATGTTGTGATCTCGGATTTTTTTGTTAAAGTCCCTCTGCTCTCCGACAAAAGCTCTGATGTATTTCCTTGAGATGTTACTCTTTTCGCCTCCCCAATCTCACCGCTTCTAAATATACCTCATCACTCATCCTGAAGCCTGCTCTTACAAGCTCTTCCAGCGAGTCCTGATAATCTTCATAGGTAAGGAACTTTTTTCGAAGTGCTGCAAGCAGAACAAAGATTGTCCCACTGGGTTTCAATCCAAGTGCTTTAGCTGCATTTCTGGCATGTGTCTGATCAAGCAGGACAGGAACACCAAGCGACCTGGCGAGGGATATTGCCTGTGCCTCTCCAGGGTCTATACCGAATTTTTCCAATTCCCCAGCAGTTTCGATATCCTTTATGTATATCCAGCCCTCTTCTACTGCACTTTCTACAATAAAGGCATCGGGATGCTGCTGTTCTTTTCCTCTTATAACAACCTCAGCGAATACTTCCGCAGGGATTGAGACCTCTCTAAAAAGTTCTTTTAGCAGGCTGAGCTTCCCGATCTTCGCAAGGTAAATCAGCACAGTGGAATTGCTGACTATCATAGATTCTCTGCTGCCTGAAGGTCTTCTCTCAGGTCGTCCAGGCTGTACTGGAAAGGTATGCCTTTCCTGGATGCAATAGCTATCATTTCACGCAGTGGTATCCCAACCATTCTGGCAGCCCGTCCTATGGTAATATTTCCCTCCTGGTACTGCGTCAAAACATGATCTATCAGCCATTCTTGCACTGCCTTACTCAAGAGTCGGCGTACCACAGTTGATCTATCCAGGTGTTCTATATGAGAAATTCTATCGATTTTCTTTTCAAGATCTTCAGGCACACGAGTAGTAATTGTAATTCCCATATCTGTATTCAAAAGATAGTTATTGCACACATAAATATCTATGCTATACTTTCGCTTCTCATCCATAGTTTATATCATTTGTGATCGCCACTATCAAAATCACAACTTACCATTTCAGGTATTAAATGGTAAGTGAATCATGCAGAGTTATCCATATCTCCTTCGCTTTCATAATACTCACACGGCATTGGGTGAACATAGATATCTTTTTGATCAGCGCCTTTCAAATGGATGTAATCTCTGCCTGTTATTTCTCTTCCGCATAATTCACATTTCATGTTATTCCTTCCAGAACTGCCACCATCTCTTGGCTGGCGCAGCAAGCTTAGTAATACTTTCTTTTACAGTTGCTGCGCCTTCTTTATCTTTTAAATCTTCAAAAATCCTGAGTGCATTTTTGTAATGTTCAAGAGCCTCTTCACGTTTCCCCATAGCTGCAAACAAAAGTCCAATGTTGTTTGAAGTCGTAGCAAAATCGGACTGATAGTTTATGTTGGATGGATCCGAATCTAACAGGTTTTTATAATGTTCCAGTGCTGTCTGGTAATTGGATAAAGCTTCCTCACGTTTACCCATATTTGCAAGCAAGAGTCCAATGTTGTTTGAAGTCCCTGCAACATTGGACTGATAGTTTATGTTGGAAGGATCGGATTCAAACAGGTTTTTGTGATGTTTCAGTGCGGTCTGGTAATTGGATAAAGCCTCTTCACGTTTCCCCATAGCTGCAAGCAAAACCCCAATGTTGTTTGAAGTCATGGCAACATTGGACTGATAGTTTATGTTGGAAGGATCGGAATCAAGCATCTCCCTGTAAATATTCAGGCTCTGGTTATAGGAATCAAGTGAGGCAGGAAATCTACCGAGATCATGAAGAATCATTCCTTTTTGATAAAGGGCATCAGCAAGCATAGGTTTATCATCCATCTTTTCTGTGCAGATTTTTGCTTGCTCTGTTAATCGCAAAGCTGTGGTATAATCAAAAAAAGAGTAAAGTGTGCTGCCAAGTCTGAGATTCAATTCCAATGCTTTCTTATACTTCTGCCCAATAAAAAGATGATCAGCAAGGGAAAAGTCAACATACCATTCAGGAAGTTTATCTTTTAAACTTTCAATACATCTTGCTGCTTTAGAATGTAGTTTGACATTCTCATCTTCAGGTAATTTATCCCTGCAATACTCTCGCAGTGAAGCATGTGCAAAGTCATAGAATTCTTTCTCCCGCATTCTAAAAACAATGTTTTGATGGAGTTCATCTTGCAGATTTACAATATCCTTTCTTTTCAACATACAGGCAATCAGAGATAAGCTCATAGGTGGATAAAGAATGCAGAGTGTATTCATTCTGCTTTTCCATGTTTGATCCAGCCCAAGATAAATGGACTGGGCAGGATTTATCGCCCTGGGCAGGATATTCTCGATACTTGCAAGAGTTGCAGGCATTTTATGTTTGTGCAGCAGGTCAAAGCAAGTCACCAAGCAGAGCGGGTCTCCGATATTTTTTCTTAAAAATCGAGCTGTTTCATTGTTAATAGATAAACCAAATCTCTTGCTGGCTAAATCCTTGATTTCATCTTCAACCATTCCACCGATGCAGATTTCGGTATGACCATATCTGGACAGTTCCTGCCTCAGTTCCTCATACATCTCCATCTTCTTAGGCTCAAGCCGAAAAGCAGCGATGAAAATAATTGCTGGCAGTGGATTTCGAATCAAGTCCTTTAGCAGCATGAAGTCTGAATCAGATGAAAACTGAACATCATCAACAACAATGGCAAGAAGGCGATTATTCTTAGTTAATTCCTCACTCAAATTACGAAGAACTGAAAGAAAAGACGGAAGCAACTGACTATACTCAGTAGGCTGTTCAGGCAAAATTTTTTTTGCAGCAGCAACTGTAAAAGCAGCTCCAATTTCTGCACCTCCCAATGGAGGAGTCTTTTCTAAAGCCTTTTCTATACCATCTAAAGCAGCTTCAATAGACTTTTTGACTTTCTGATTTTCAAGTATTTTTTTGAACCAGCCAAATTTTTGATACCCTTTCAGGTCTATCAGCAAATCTCTGTAAGTGCGAAATATCATACCTGCTGTTTCCAGAAACTCCCTTTTGATCACAGGACTCTCCAACCCCTCTGGTTTATCCTGGATTTCGTATTTTGCCCATTCTAAAAAAGAAGATTTTCCTGAACCACGAGCACCTGAGACCAAAACCATTTTCCCCTGATATTTTGCCTCATTAATAATTTCTTTGAGCCTGGATTTTTCATCAAATCGACCAGCAAATTGCTCTGGAGGGCAGGGCAAGATGGGATTTTGAGCTATGATCTGGTGTTCAGGATTCATTTTACACCGTAATCCTTGATCTGAAACTTAATATTCATTATTCGCCTCTCCATATCTGCTTATGCTGTATTCACCCTTTAATAACATCGATTTGTTTTTTTTCCACCCACCTCAAAATAATCTCTCATATTGCATTTATGAAGCTCGATTTCATAAAAACATGATAGAGCATTATGCCACAGCAAGCTTTTTCTCTAATTCTGCTATCTTCAGTTCCAGGGTGGCTATCTTCTCTATAACAGGTATTCGCTTTTCAAGCGAATCAAACTTTACATTCATCTCAGTTCTCAAGCTGATCATCTCAGTTCTCAGGCTACCGATCTCCATTTTAGTCTCATTTCTAATGCCATCTATCTTCCCATCCAGAGCAGTTATTTTTGTATCCATCTTTGTTTCAAGGCTACCTATCCTTTCTTCAAGGCGTGTTATTTCAGATTTTGTTTCATTTCTCAGGCTGTCGATTTTTCCATCCAGAGCAGTTATTTTTGTATCCATTTTGTCATCAAGAGAATCAATCCGATTATTGACTGCTTTTATTTCCCCTTTTATCTCGTTAAGCTCAGGTATCAATACCTGTTTTATCCATGACGGTATCTTTTCTACTACCTTTTCTGCGGTCATGCTGTCACACTGGTTTGTTTCTGTTTTTCGGCTTTTTCTGCTCTATCAAGATATTCGTTTACAGCTTCGGTAACCGTTTCTCCAATTTTGCCGTATAGCTCTCCTTCGTATTTCTTTACAAGATATATTCTTAACCTTTTCAAAGTTGTGCCATCTATTTTAACAGAACCATCGCTCATAATGTCAAAATTCTTTTTTTCTTATTTATACTTTTCTCTTAGTTTCTTATCCAAAAGTTACTTTTAGAAAAGTATAAATAGTATGCTTGCGTAGTATATACCAAGGAAAAATGAGCAAATTGCCCCTGCGGTGCTACCAACACCCAGGAGCGTGGCTCATTCCTGTATCGGAGGAATAAGCAACATGACAACAGTTAAGCAGCTAAAAAAGGCTTTCCATGAAGCCAGGATCGCAGGCGAACAAAAGCTGTCAAGAGGGGAAATAACCTGGGATGAATTCGAAGCCACAATGATAGGCTACGAGCTCACCCTGAAAGAGATGGGGGTTGATCTATGAACCTCCCTTTTGAATATGTGAGCCTGGATATGCCAGTATCTCCGAAGAGTAATAAGAAAGCCTATAGAGTCCTCTGAATATACATTCGTCTCAGACCAATACAGATGTGGGCATACTACCGAAAGACGTCCTGATGCTCTCCCGGTCTGCACCCCCTTA
>JAWOKW010000099.1:0-2823 GCA_033854095.1 Candidatus Methanoperedens sp.
CAGGGTTCAAAACGAACACTGTCGCCCCTAAAAAGGTGATGAGACGCTCGAGCCGTATGAAGGGAAACTTTCACGTACGGTTCCGAGAGAAGAAGGAGCGAGTAATTGCTCCTTTTTACTCTGGCAAGGAACGAAATTTTTCAGATTATATAAAAGATATTTTAAGTTCTATTCAAGATGTGGAAGAATTCACCGCTGAAATGACATTTGAAGAATTCTTACAGGATAAAAGAACAATAAAGGCTGTAATAAGAAGCCTTGAAGTCCTGGGAGAAGCAGCTAAGAAAATACCTGATGAAGTAAAAATTCAATATCCGGATATCCCATGGAAAAGAATGGCAGGTATGAGGGATAAGTTAATACACGAATACTTTGGGGTTGATCTGGAAATTGTGTGGACAGTAGTAAAAGAAGAATTGCCGCCGGTGAAACCGTACATAGAGAAAATTATTAAAGAAATTGAATAATACTATGAATGCGATGAGCATTCAGAATTGAGAGCAGGATATATGAGACCTTTTGAAGAAATAAAAGAAACTTTGAAGCAGCAAAAACCATTCTTAAAGGAAAAATATGGAGTAATGGAGATAGGGGTTTTTGGCTCTTATGTAAGGGGAGAGCAGAAGGAAAAAAGCGATGTGGATATACTGGTTGAGTTTGAAAAGCCGATAAGCCTGCTTAAGTTAGTAAATCTGCAAAACCTCTTGGCTGGTCTTTTAGGGATAAACGTAGATGTCGTGCCCAAGGAAGATATTAGGCATGAACTAAAAGAGAGGATTCTGAGGAAAGCGGTGTATGTATGAAGAGAGATACGTCGCTGTATATTAAAGATATTCTCGAGCATATGGAACTTGCTGAAGATTTTGTGAGTGGCATGAGTTATGAGAAGTTCATAAATGATAAAAAGACGTATCTCGCAGTTTTACGGTGTATTGATATTATGAGTGAGGCTGCTAAACATGTGCCAGAAAACATCCACAATAAATATCCTCAAGTTCCATGGAAAGATATTGCAGGAATGATGGACAAAACAAGTCACAGATATTTCAGGGTGAGCCTCGAAAAAGTATGGCTGGTATTAAAAGAGGATGTGCCGACTCTGAAACCTCTCATCGGAAAAGTTCTGGATGATATGCAAAAATGAAACAAGAAGGCAAGTTAATCCAAAAAGAAGAAAGCTGGGGCGCTTATAAACTGCCGGAAGGCTGGCGATGGGTTAGGCTGGGAGATTTGGTGAAAGAAGATAGAAATCAAATAAATCCATTAGATCAACCTGAAAAGAAATTCTGGCTCCTTACTATGGATTGTGTTGAAAGTAATTCAGGTAAATTGATACAGCAAGTCGAAATTCAAGGATATCAGATAAAAAGCGCAAAATTTGTTTTTAACAAAAATCATATTTTATATGGCAAATTAAGACCGTATCTTAATAAAGTTTTTACGACCAATATGGAAGATGGCATCTGTACAACAGAATTTATACCCTTACTGCCAAAAGAAAGGGTAGATAAGCTATATCTAGCCTATTTTCTTAGAACTCCCTCTGTCGTAAAATATGCCATGAGTAATTTATCAGGCGCCAGACAACCGAGAGTAGATTTAGGTGCCTTTTATAAAATGCAAATCCCTCTCCCCTTTCTCAACGGCGCCCCCGACATTGAAGCGCAGAAGCGCATAGTGGCAAGGATTGAGGCGCTCTTTGAAAAGCTGGACAGGGCGAAGGAGTTGAGGAAGCAGGCTGAGAAAGAGGCGCAGGAGCTTTTGCAGGCTGCGCTTCATCAGGTGTTTGCGGGGGCTGAAGAGAAGGGGTGGAGGTGGGTGAGGCTTGAAGAGATTACAAAGATAATTATGGGACAGTCTCCACCATCTGAAACCTATAATAATGCTGGAGAAGGTTTACCATTTTATCAAGGAAAGGTAGATTTCGGTGATTTACATCCAAATCCAAGAATTTATTGCATTTCTCCAAATAGAACTGCCGAGCCTAATGACATATTGATCTCAGTTAGAGCACCTGTCGGTCCTGTAAACATTGCTAGCCAGAGATGCGGTATTGGCAGAGGTTTGGCTGCTATAAGACCTAAAGATGCTCAGGTTTTTTATGTTTTTTATTGGCTTAAATATCTTGAAGATAAATGGAATGTTGGTGGAACAACTTTTGGAGCAATAAAGAAAGATGATCTAATAAACCTCAAACTCCCCCTTCCCTTCCGTAACGGCAACCCCGACCTCGAAGAGCAGAAACGCATTGCTGCCTATCTCGATAAGATAGCAGAGAAGCAAAAAGCACTCTTAAAACTCTACGAGGAAACAGAAAAAGATATTGAGGAGATGAAACAGGCGCTCCTGAACAGGGCGTTCAGGGGAGAGTTGTGAAGCAGATGAGAGAAATTGCAATACAAGGCTTAAAATATTAATTAGTAATTAGTATAATTATGGACAAGAACTCAATCCTGAGGAAAACAGGGGACGTAATATCCAGATTTAATGATATAGATGTAGCTTTAGTGCTCTCCAAAGAATTAAACCCATATAGTAGATTTAAATTTGCTATGAAGGTTGCAAAGGAATTAGAAAGAGAGATAAAGCCAAGGTTTGAGTTCGATGTAAAAATATTGAATTATTGTCCTGTTGAATTTCAGCATGAGGTATTAAAAGAGAGCCAAATAGTATTTTTGAGAGATGAGAATAGAAGAATTGAATACGAGTCCAAGCTAATTTCAACATATCTTGACCTGCGAGAGATGTACGATTTTCTGGATAAAAAATTTTTAGCGAAGGTGTAGCATGAGACTATAGTGTTTTGCCTAATGTTTTAGACAA
>JAWOKW010000100.1:0-11932 GCA_033854095.1 Candidatus Methanoperedens sp.
TATTCAAGTCGCTGAGCCAGCATATTGATGTGTATGGAGAAGCGGCTGAAGAATTCGCATATATCATAATGGACACAGAACTGCACGGAAGCGACATGATAACTGCTCTTAAAAAAGCAGCAGTGAACACACCGTCTGAAAAATTCAGGGATTTCCTTGAGAACCTCATAAATACAGCGGAAACATGTACTGACCTTGAAGCGTTTTTTGCGAACATGGTAAATCATTTCCAGATTTCTGCTGAATCTGACCAGCGGCTGTACCTTGAAATGCTCGGGATGCTTGCTGAAACCTATGTAACTGCTTTTGTTGCAGGACCCCTTTTCCTGATAACGATTCTCATAGTGATGGGAATGATGGGACCTGGGAGCCTGCTTGCGCTCAAATTGATAATCTATGCTATAATTCCGTTCAGCGCAGCAGCTTTTTGCATTCTGTTGAGCATGATATCATCCCAGGCTGATTCCAGAAAGATCAAAATATATACAGCTTCTAAAAAAATCAATCATTATGACGGTGTCAGAACAAGACCTTTTGCAGAAGCTGATGAGAGGCTGATAAGCAAACTCAGGCGTTCACTGCGCTGGACGAGCGTGGTCGAACTCAGGAAAAGCCCGCTTAAGCCCTTCTTCGCAGACCCGTTCAAAGCCTTTTACATTACAGCGCCGGCTGCTGCTATTTATTTTATGATATCTATTGTTTATAAAAAAATTACAGTCGATGTACTGGATGATTCGGTCATAATAAGTACGCTCATCACAGTCGTTCCGTTCCTTGTGTTCTACGAGGCGCAGTCAAGAAGGATACGGATGATCGATAACTCAGTGCCTGGCTTTCTTCGCAGGTTAGCTGTGATAAGCGATGTTGGGATACCTCTTGCTTCTGCAATAAAATCATTATCAGAAATCAATTTAGGAGTGCTGAGCACTGAGGTAAGGCTGATGTACAGGGATATAGCATGGAGCCACAGCATCCTGCAGGCGCTTACGAAGTTCGAGCGGCGTATCAGGACAGTTTCTATATCAAGAATAGTCACGCTCGTTGTAAAAGCCAGCGAAGCAACAGGGAACATTAAAGAAACGCTAAGGGTGGCGGCAGCAGATGCTGCACTTGCTGAAAAACTGCGGCGCGAAAAGTTCACTGTACTTTTTTCTTACCTTATAGTGATATATATTTCATTTGTTGTGTTCATGCTCGTGCTATATATATTCTCAACGATGTTCCTGCCAAATGTATCAACCGCTTCTGCCGGGGGCATGTTCTCAATAAGCGCACATAAGGAAGAGTTTAACCTGCTGTTCATGCACGCTTCAGTGATACAGGGATTTTTTTCAGGTATCATCGCAGGTCAGATGATGGGCGAAAGCGTGTTCGACGGTCTCAAGCATTCTATGGTTATGATGAGCACAGCATATATATTCTTTGTATGGTTTATATGATATCATGGGATTCCTGAAGAGTGAGAGTGGTGTTTCTATTACTGTGGGCGCAATGCTGATACTTTTTATTTTTGTGCTCTATCTTGGCATCTTGCAGGCTTATGAGGTGCCTGCATTGAACAAAAAGCTTGAGAAAGACCATTTTGACAGCGTGTACAGTGATTTTGTCGCTCTGCGCAGAGAGCAGAGTGATGCTGCTCTAAAGAACGTCCCGCAGACAGGAAGCATGCGTATGGGCGTCAGGTACCATGAGCGCTTTATGCTCATGAATCCGGGGCAGGGAGCTTATGGCAGCCTGACCGCCTCTTATCCCCTGAATATCAGTGTGAATTATTCGAACGGGATAAAACCTAAGAACTATACTTCTCTTGCGATACAATATAAAATGGAGGGCACATCAGATTACCCTGCGCTTATTTATGAGAACGGCTTGCTCATCAAGAGTTCAGGGAACTCGAATTTTACAGACGAACTGAGCGAACCGCTGACGACAGATTATAATATCTTTATCCCTATTATCAACGGAAGCCTTGATCCAGCCTATTCGATGGATATTGAAACGCTCAATATCTTCCCGCTCCCACTGAAAAACTACACCCAGCCCACATTCAACTGGACGAACGTGACCATCGAGACACGATACCCTGACGTATGGAAAACGTTATCCAGCGCATCCAGACCCGCAGGTTCTAATTATATGGTTGAGTCAAACAAAACGAACTGCAAAGAGGTAAATACAGGCTACGGCTGCATTAAAATAACCAAAATCCCAGGATTTAATGTAAAGAGGCTCGAACTGCCGCCCAATGATGCACCTGCCCTCTCTGAAAACCAGTTGTACACGGGCATGATAACTATTGACCAGTTCAAAGAGAGGGGAGCAACAGGAGCTGAGGGGCAGGATGTGTGGGGAAGGATGCAGGGGAGGAATGATATACCGGGGAGCAACGATGTTAAGGAGTTTGTTATACGGAATATTAAGTTTAGTAATATGTCCACTACTGGGGCTAAGTTAGAATTTTCTGTAAAGGATATTAATAAAGAATGGAATATCGAGATGCTAATCTCACCTATGTTTGGTGGCACATCATTACAGAAATCAGTATGTGGAATTTCACGAGGCCATCATCAAAATTTAGATTTGACCGCCTGTTACAGGAACGCCAATATTACTACACCCAATGTGCTGGTTATAGTAAAAATAGAAGAGGAGATTCAGTACGTCAACTTCCTCATCAACTGAGGCGCACAGCGTGCACGTTTGAGCTGATTATACAGTAAAGAAAACAGTCAAAAATAAACAAAAACAAAAAATTTATATGATAATGGGTATATAAGCCTGTGTGGGTGCGGTTTTAAAAATGAATCCAGAGCCCAGGGAGGAAAGCTAATGGCAAAGGTTGAAGTATGTATTTGTCTACTGATTTTATTTGCTGCAATTGGAACAGCATCAGCAAATGATATCCCATGTCAGGGCTGCCTGTGGTCAGGCAATCATGTACAGGAAAACAATAACACTGTGAAGATAAATGCTGTTTTCTCACCGTTCGCTCCTGAATATATAATAACAGGCAATGAATGGCGCGCATGGAGCGAATGGGGACCGTCATATTATTTCCCAAGTAACGGGAATGGCAGCTTTGGCTCCGGGTCTTTTGTTATTAACTCAGTGATAGACGGAGTAACAATCGCGGATTTTGACAATGATAGTAATTTAGACTTTATTATAGGCGATGGTATCACGGATTCTATCATCCTGTATAAGAACAACGGCACTGGCAACTTTACCCCAGTAACGATAGATTCCAATGTGCTGGCGGGTGGCGATCCTTACTTTTACTTCAGCCAGTTCAAGGCAGCGGATTTTAATGGCGACGGCAGGATGGACTTTGTTGCTGGTGGTGGTTTAACGTCACCTGACCGCCAGTTTGTATATCTGAATAACGGAAATGATACCTTTACAAAAATTCCGATAGATGTTTCATGGAATCAGGGGGCTATATTTGTAAAAGATGTAGGAGACTTTGATAGAGATGGGAAACAGGACATGCTTATAGGGGATACGTATGGGAGTATTTTGTACAACACGATTACAGGGAATATATATTTATATAAAGGTTATGGAAATGGAACATTTAAACCTCCAGTTATAGTTATTAATCTTTCTCATGACCACAACCAAAAAGATGAATTTGGTCTGGCTGTTGCAGACTTTGACAGTGACGGCATACTTGATGCTGTGGTAGGTGGCGATGGAACAAGCGGAGCCACGCCAGGAGAATTCTGGTTTTATAAAGGGAATGGGGATGGAACTTTTACTCCTGGTGCATCGGTTTTCAATTTGAAAGGCACAGGATTAGGACAGGCTGTTATAGATGCTTTTGACTTTGATAAGGATGGAAAACCAGATATAGTAGGCATGAATGGAAATGGAGGTCAGGTTATTTATATACAGGGAAATGGGAACGGAACTTTTCAAACTCCAGTAACTATCTTTGAAGACTCTGCATCATTGTTAGGTGCTGGAATCGCAGCGCCGTCCGACCCACTATCACCACCGCCGCAGCCGCCAACGCCGCCAGAGCCGCCAACGCCGCCTCAACAGATAACGCCTGTCCCTTCACTTACCCTGCTCGGTGCTGTATTTCTTGCAGGTCTGCTTGGTGTACTTGCAGCTATATCAATCAAGAGAAGGCTCTGAGGGGCTTTGGGACAAAAGCAGCTATATGTAATTTTATTTTTTAAGCCTGTTTATCCATTTAAAATTATCGAAGTGGGAATCGAAGGAATAAATTTCTGCTACATTCATCTGCTGCATTATTGTAATGGCAATACCGTCATTGAGATCGATATTTTTGTCAATCGCCAACTCCTGTCCAGAGAGTAGTGTTTTTTTATCCACTCCGGCAATTTGTATATTTTCCTTAAGAATAAGAGAATAAACGAGTTTATTTAGAATTTCTTGATTGTAATTTCGTTTAAGCAGGTTGTAAACTTCTGATATATGTATAGTAGTTGTTAAAACTTTTTCTCCTTCGTTTATTCTACTCACGATAGCCTTGGATGCATTTTTTAAATCGCTTTTCTTCTGATCTAAAGATTCATTTTTTGGTTTATAGAATGCATAGATAAAAGGATTTGAGTCTATAAATTTCATAGACTGCTTTCCTCTTCGAGCATATTTGCAAGAGCTCTTTGTTGAAGATCTTCTATGTCTTCAAAATCTTCGATCTCAAGGCTATCAAAAAACTTGGTCAGGTCTATTTCTCTATCAGGTATTAGAGTTAGTCTATCATTAAATTCTACTATCTTTACTTTTTTTACACCTTTTATCCATTTTTCTGGCAAAAATATCCTACCCAGCGAATCTACATCTTTTATTAAAGTCGTCATTTTGTAATTCCTCGATTATTCTGTCATGCGTTAAAAATTACCTTACGATGTATTAAAGATATCAGTTGATGATTTCTTTTTTATTAACCTGTATCGGAATCGCAGCGCCAGCAGACCCGCTATTGCCGCCAGAGCCGCCATCGAACAAGACAACGCCTGTTCCATCACTTACCCCGCTCGGTGCTGTATTTCTTGCAGGTCTGCTTGGTGTGCTTGCAGCCGTATCAATCAAGAGAAGGCTCTGAGGAACTGCATAAAGGCACACAGCGTCGTGCTCTACGCTTTGACCTCTTCAAGCAGGAACGGCGGATAGAACACACCGTTCTCTGTGATGACAGCACTCACATTTTCCATAGGCGTGGCATCAAATGCAGGGTTGTAAACCTCTACATCAAGAGGGGCGATCTGGTAATTTCCAAAATATTTAAGTTCATCTGGTCTTCTCAACTCTATTTCGATTTCATCCTCGAAGTGCACGAAATCAAATGTTGAGATCGGCGCAGCCACATAGAAGGGGATTCCATGCTCTTTTGCGAGCACTGAATGGGTATATGTCCCTATCTTGTTGAACACAGCATCCTGAGTGATCCTGTCAGCACCAACGAGCACCTTGTCCACCATTCCTTTTCGCATTACATAGCCTGACATGCTGTCTGTGATAAGCGTTACAGGGATTTTATCCTCCATCAATTCCCATGTCGTGATGCGGCTTCCCTGGTTCAAAGGGCGCGTCTCGCATGAGATGACCTTTATATCCTTCCCCTGGGTGCGGGCTGAGCGGATAACGCCAAGAGCAGTTCCCCAGTCAACACTGCAAAGCCTGCCTGCATTGCAATGTGTCAGCACAGTATCGCCGTCATCGAGCAGCAAAGCGCCGTGCTCGCCCAGTTTCATATTCTTTTCCACGTCTTCATCTGCGATTGCTTTTGCTTCATGGAGAGCTAAACTCCTAACTTCTTTTGTGGTTCTGGCATCCTCCACAGCCCTGATGACGCGCTCCACGCCCCACGAAAGATTTACCGCTGTTGGTCTTGTGCTGATAATAGATTTACCTGCGGCTTCGATATCTTTCATTAACCTATCTAAGGAAAGCGCGCTGCTTTTATAAGCAGCAAGAGCTATACCGAATCCTCCTGCTGCGCCAAGGGCAGGTGCGCCGCGCACGCGCAGTTTGATTATGGCTTCACATAAGGAATCAATAGTAGTGCATTCAATAACCCTGTATTCCCCTGGAAGAAGGGTTTGATCGATCATGATAACATTGTTTTTCTTGTAATCCCAGTCGATTGTTCTCATTAGAAGCGCTATACTTGCATTGAGTATTTAAATACTCACTGTTTTTCATTAAAGGGTTTATAAAGGAATATTGTGGTATCCCGATTTCAGAACTTCGTAAATGATATTAGTTTCGATTTTTTCTATTTCTTCCCAGGTTCTCAATTGTTCGACCAGTTTATTGAGAACGGTCTGATCTCTGGCAATGCATGCAGCAACTATAGCATGGGTAGGACCCAGGGAAAGAGCCACAAAAAAGAACTCTTTCATAGAGGTCAGTCTTTCTGCTATTCTTCTGACCTCTTTGCCTGGGGCGAGGGTTATTCCTAAGAAAAAGACGTTCGTATACCCAAGTTTGCACGGATTGATGTTTGCCTGGATCTTAACGTAGCCTTCCTCTTCGAGTTTTTTTCGTCTTCGTTTAACTGTATCGTGTGAAATCCCTATCTTGCGGGCTATTTCCACGTCTTCCAATCTTCCATCGTGCTGTAATAGTTCGATTATCTTCTTGTCAGTCTCATCCATGTATTACTCCTGAAATTGCGAATTTTTCGCAGAAATTATTAAATATATAGACAAACTATCATATTGTTCTTAATTAATATAAGAATTTATCGTAAAAAGGAATTGAATGAATAAAAAAATAATATTGCTCATTACTACAATGAGTTCTTTTCTTGCGCCCTTTATGGGCTCCTCAGTGTTCATCGGGCTTCCCTATATCGGTAGTGAATTTGCAATGGACGCGGTCATGTTAAGCTGGGTTTCCACTTCATATCTTTTAACCGCTGCAATGTTTCTCGTTCCATTTGGAAGGATAGCAGATATATTCGGCAGGAAAATGGTTTTCAAATATGGAATATTCATTGACGCTGTTACCTCAATACTTCTGGCGTTCTCATTCAACGAGATGGAACTCATTATTCTGAGATTATTGCAGGGGATTGGCGCTGCGATGATATTCGGCACGGGGGTGGCAATGTTGACCTCGGTATATCCTCCTGGAGAACGGGGGAAAGCGCTGGGGATAAATATTGCCGGAGTTTATTCAGGTCTGTCGCTTGGTCCGGTAATAAGCGGACTCCTGACGCAGCATTTAGGCTGGAGGAGCATTTTCCTTTCATACATCCCGCTGGAGTTAATAATAATTGTTTTAACTCTATGGAAAGTGAAAGGAGAATGGGCTGATGCGCAGGGGGAGAAGCTGGATTTAGCCGGCTCTGCGATTTACGGTTTCTCACTTGTAGCGCTGATGTATGGTTTCTCTTCACTGCCTAATGCAAACGGCGCATGGATGATTTTTCTCAGCATTATAGGTCTTGCAGCTTTCGTCAAATGGGAATTGAGGGCTGAAGCGCCTGTTCTTGATATGAAGCTCTTTAAAGACAACACGGTCTTCGCATTTTCAAACCTTGCAGCGCTGATAAACTACAGCGCAACGTTTGCAGTGACATTTTTCATGAGCCTTTATCTCCAATATATAAAAGGATTCAATTCAGAACAAGCAGGCTTAATTCTGGTAGCTCAACCTGTTGTAATGGCTGTTTTTTCACCGTTTGCGGGCAGGCTTTCAGATAAAATCGAGCCCATGGTGGTTGCTTCTATAGGTATGGCTTTTACGACCGTGGGGCTTTTACTTCTAAGTTCCTTAAATGAAAATACCGCGATTGAGTTTATAGCGGGAAGTCTGGCTCTGCTCGGGTTCGGGTTCGCCCTGTTCTCTTCTCCAAATACGAATGCTGTCATGAGTTCCATTGAGAAAAAATTTTATGGGGTAGCCTCAGCGACTCTCGGAACAATGCGGTTGACCGGGCAGATGCTCAGCATGGGACTTGCTATGCTCATAATTGCCGTATTTATAGGAAGGGTAGAAATCACGCCTGAATATTATTTGCCTTTCCTGAAAAGTGTAAACACAGCGTTTATCATTTTCTCTGCTTTATGTTTTGCAGGCATATTTGCATCACTTGCAAGAGGTAAGATGAAGAGTGATTGAATGAGAGTTAATATGAATTCTGACATCGATAAAAACAACCTGAAAGGTTATAAATGGACCGCGCTTTCTGTAACATCCCTTGGGATGCTTGTCGGGATACTCAACGCCAGTACCCTGATAATCGCCCTTCCCACTATGATGGTGAAACTCAACACAGACCTTTTCAGGATCATGTGGGTGCTGATAAGTTATACTCTTCTCCTCACAATACTCGCACCTGCCTGGGGCAGACTTGCAGATATCTACGGCAGGAAGAAACTATATGTTTACGGACTGGCTGTGTTCACTGTAGGTTCACTGCTTTGTGGTCTGGCTGCTAACATAAATCAGCTTATCGCTTTCAGGGTACTGCAGTCTGTGGGTGGGTCGATGCTCGTTGCTAACGGCACCATAATAGTAACCGATGCCTTCAAACGGAATGAACTTGGAAAAGCCATGGGCATCCTCAGTATGATTATGGCTGCAGCATTCGTTGTCGGCCCTATACTGGGGGGTATCTTCACATTGATAAACTGGCGGCTGAATTTCCTTTTTAACGTCCCAATCGGTATATTCACAACTATATGGGCGCACTTAAAATTAAGAGACATTGCAGAACTGCCTAAAGGAGAAACGTTTGACCTCAAGGGAATGGTCTTATTCACTATCGCTTTCCTCACGTCCATGATTTATCTCACAGCAGGATTTATTATCGGTTTAACATCGTTTCCAATGCTTCTGTCGCTTTTTATCGCGATCATCAGTTTTGCCACCTTCGTTCATGTAGAAAAGCATATTATCCATCCGTTAATGGATTTAAGCCTCTTCAAAATAAAGATATTCTCTTACGGGCAGTTGAGCGCACTCCTGAATTCCATAGCCAGGGGAGCTGTAATGATACTCCTAATCCTTTTCTTCCAGGGACCCAAAGGCTACGACCCGCTTACGGCGAGCTTACTTACCATCCCGCTTGCCATCGGTCTTGCGATAACAGGACCTATAGGCGGGGTACTCTCTGATAAATACGGTTCCAGGCTGATAAGTACTGTCGGGCTGACTATATCCCTTGTTGGCATGCTTGGTCTCGCGACAATGCATTACAATACGCCTTACTGGATACTTGCAGTATGGATGTTCATCAACAGCTTTGGTTCAGGGCTGTTCCAGCCCCCGAATACCAGTGCAATTATGTCAGCAGTGGTTCCTGAGCGGCGCGGGGTCGCCTCATCCATGAGAGCCTTTTTTAATAGCGCAGGTATGGTGCTGAGCATGGGAATAGCTCTCCCTTTAATCATGGGAACAATCTCCATCGATGAGATGATGAATATGTTTGTCGTAGGTGGGGCGAACATGCCAGCAGCAGTGCAGGAAGCATTTACCAGGGGCATAACCAGCGCATTCATCCTGTCCTCTGTAATCACTCTCCCTGCAATTATCGTATCAGCCATGCGCGGGAAAGGGGATATTATGAAGTAGTAGAATGCTTTATTATAGAATGGTTATGCTGATTAAATCGTATTTTGCCCTCAATTCTTTTATTCGTGTTCTATTCCAGCTTTTTCAATTCCTTAAAATCAATGATCGTTGAAATCGGATATGTGGTAACTTTAATGCCGGATTCTTCCACGGCTGCCATGGCGTTCACACCTGCATACACCGCAATACCAACATTCCCACTTTCAACAGGTCCATTGAGCACAGGCATGCCTGGTTTTCCAATTTCAGCTACGCCCCCTATTCTTGCATCAGTTATTGACCGCAGGAGCGCTTCAGCTTCAAAAAGTGCTCCTGCAGGTATCTCACGCAGATTTGCAAGAAGTTTGCCGCTGCCAGTATTAACAGAGTCAAGAACATGTGTTAATTTTTTTGAGATAAAAATACGCATCGGGTCAATGGTAGTGCCGTTATAAACTATAATATCCTCAAAATACAGCGGTTTTCTATCTCTCACCTCTAATATGCCGCCGTACCTTGTATTTACAGGGATGCCGTTTTTCATCAATATCCCATCTATTGTTATACTGCACATGGTGGCTATTCCAATCTTGCCCTCAGGGATTTTAATATCCGAGGTAATTGTGCCTTCGTCTATCAACTTGATATATGGACTGATGGAATAACCATTATACACCACGTGGCGCAGTATCTCCATCGTTTTATCAAAATCGTTCTTATTTATGATGGACGTATTTATTATTACGTTGCCCTGTTTACGCTTGAGGTCAAAAGTCGTATCATAGATGAGTTTTTCTATCCGTGTGATAATGAAACCCAGCCTGTCCCCTACAAGCGCATTATTGAGTTCGTTTATACCGTTCTCTGTAATAACTCTGCCGTCGTATCCCTGCCGCTTCGTCAGACCCCTCTCATCAAGGATACGCAGGTGGTATCGCACACCTCGCTCTCCTATAGGGTATCCGCGTTCATTCATCCTGTCTGCTATCAGCCGCGCCCCGATAGGCTCATTATTTTCATAGAGTATCCTGAGGATCTCTATGAGTTTTCTCTGAACCATCGAATCAATCGTGGTTGTTGTCATTTCGCTTTCCTTAAATCGTATTGAGGTAGCGGCCAAGCTCCCACTGGTGCACTCGTATTCTATACGCGTCCCATTCAGCTCTTCCAAGGCGCATGAAATCGCTGAACACATGCTCTCCGAGCGCATCCCGCACAACGCTGTCTGTTTCAAGATAATCCAGCGCCTCTTTAAGGCTTCCAGGAAGAGAATCAATGCCCATTCCCCTGCGCTCTTCGTCGGTCAGATCGAACAGGTTATGCGTTGTGGGCTCGCCAGGGTCTATCTGTTTATCTACGCCATCAAGCCCTGCCATCAAAATTACCGCAAAGGCAAGATAAGGATTGCATGATGGGTCTGGACTTCGAAGTTCGATGCGTGTGCTCATGCCGCGTGCTGCGGGGATACGCATCAGTGATGAGCGGTTCGCCCCGGACCATGCAACATAAACAGGCGCTTCATAACCTGGCACGACCCGCTTGTATGAGTTCACGATAGGATTGGTTACTGCTGTAAAAGATTTGACATGCCTCTTTAATCCACCTATAAAGTATCGCAGCGTGTCGCTCACTTCCAGTTCTTTTGTCTCATCATAGAAAGCGTTCCTGTTGTCAGCAAACAGCGAGATATTGGTATGCATACCTGAGCCGTTTATACCGAAAATGGGTTTTGGCATGAAGGATGCGTGCAGGTTGTTCATTCGTGCTATGGTCTTTGTGACGAACTTGAACGTAATAACATTGTCAGCCGTGGTCAGCGCATCTGCGTACTTGAAATCTATCTCATGCTGACCTGCTGAGACTTCATGATGCGAGGCTTCTATATTGAATCCCATGTTCTCAAGAGCCACAACGATGTTCTGGCGGATTTCTTCTGCGCGGTCAATGGGAGGAAAATCAAAATAACCCCCTGAATCCTGCGGCTTGTTCGTGGCTTCACCGTCTTTTCTTTCAAATAAAAAGAACTCGATTTCAGGACCTGTGTTCATAACAAATCCGCGGGAAGCTGCTTCTTTTATCGCTCTTTTTAAAACATAGCGCGGATCGCCCTCAAACGGTTCGCCGTTTGGTTTATGAACATCGCATATAATCCTGGCGGCTTTACCTCCACTTACGTCCCATGGAAGCACCCTGTAAGTATTGATATCTGGTTTCAGCACCATGTCGGATTCTTCGATCCTGACAAAGCCTTCTATTGAAGAACCATCAAAGGATATGCCGGATTTCAGGGCTTTCTCTGCCTGTGATACAGGGATACCCACATTCTTGATCATTCCCTGTATATCGACAAATTGGAGCCTTAAGAACCGTACCTGATTTTCTTCTATAGAATTCA
>JAWOKW010000101.1:0-7543 GCA_033854095.1 Candidatus Methanoperedens sp.
GCGGTCTTCCATTATACTGGCTGCTCATGCTGAAACCATAAGCTCCCGCGTCCAACAGGGCTACAACGTCACCTTTTTCCACATGCGGCAGTTCCCTGTCCTTTGCTAATACATCACCAGTTTCACAGATAGGTCCCACGATGGTATATGTGTCCTCTATCTGCGAAGCAGCTTTGTTCGCAAGCAGCACATGATGGTAGGAGTCGTACATCGCAGGTCTGATAAGTAAATTGAAACCAGCATCCACTCCCACAAAATTCTTGGCTGCCTTTTTTACTGTATTGACCTTAGTAAGAAGGATGGTAGTATCAGCCACAATATAGCGACCTGGCTCAAGGATGAGTTTGGGTGAGATGCCAAGAGCATCAGTTCTATCCCTGAATACAGGAAGGATCGCATCAGCGAGTTCATGCGGCGTAGGGGCAGATTCGCCTTTCTTATAAGGAATCCCAAGACCTGAACCCAGATCCACGAATTTGAGCTCAATTCCAGAATATGTCACTTTTTCGATCAGGTCCATCATTTTCTCAGCAGTTTCAATAAAGGGTTCTGTATCCAGTATCTGCGAACCGATGTGGCAGTGTATTCCGTAGGGTGATATCCCCGGAAGTTCTGATGCTTCACTGTAGATATCCACAACTTCATCAGATGGTATCCCGAATTTGGAAGTACGAAGTCCTGTTGAGATTTTGGGATGCGTCTTTGTAGAAACATCGGGATTCACGCGAAATGCTATTTCCACGTTTTTCCCCATGCTTTCTGCTATTCCTGATAACGTATGCAGTTCATCCCGTGAATCAACAGAGACCTTTATGCCTATTTCAGCAGCCTTTTGAAGTTCAAAATCCGTTTTTGAGTTGCCGTTAAATAGAATTTTCTGGCGCGGGATTCCTGCAAGAAGCGCCATATAAAGTTCGCCGTAGCTGAAGACATCTGCGCCAGCCCCTTCCTTTGCAAGTATCCTGAGGATTGCAAGACTTCCATTGGCTTTGGCCGCGTAATAGATATCAGCATCAGGAAATGCTTTCCTGTACGCAGAGAAGTTCTCAATGATACGCGATTCGTTCGTAACATACAGCGGAGTTCCATACTTTTCTGAAAGCTCTGTTGTATCTGCTCCACCGAGAATCAGATGATTGTTCCTGATTTCAAGATGGTATTTTATTGTGAACATGGCGGCAAAATTAGCTGAGGTTATATTATAGTTATCCCATCTGCATGCAGTACGCACTCATCACATCGCTTTTTTCCGCAGAACAACTTTCCATATTCAACGACGAGCGCATGGAACTCTTTATACAGTTGAACATCTCGCGGGAGCGAACCTTCAAAAATCGATTGCAGTTCCCTGTAATTACCATCAATTCCCATGCATTTGCACATCCTCTTTGTATAGGCGTCGATTACGAATTTAGGCTTGCAGGCAGCGTATAACACGATGCTGTCTGCGGTTTCATATCCTATTCCGTCCAAGGAAAGAAGCACATCCCTGAGATCATCTTCTGGCATTTCAAGAATATCAGGATGTTCAAAGAAAAACTCTGAAATGTTCTTCAACCTCTTTGCCTTCTGCCTGTAAAATCCTGTGCATCTGATCACCCCTTCCAGCTCTGTTACATCAATTTTAGACAAAGGTTCAGCCTCTAAAAGGTGTCTTTCTTTCAGGTTTTTTATCGCACATTCCACATTCTCCCATCTTGTCTGCTGGGTCAATATAGCCCCAACAACGACTTCAAAAGGAGTATCTGCAGGCCACCAGTGCCTGTGACCGAGATGTGCAAGAAGTTTATTGTATACCTTGATCATTCAAACTTTACGCCAAGGTCAGAAAGATGGTTCCTGATTGCAAGGTTAATTAAAAAGGGTGTCAGCGACTCGATCATATAAGACGATTTAAGACCTCCCCCGTCAAGAGGACGCAGATTTTTGATCTCACGTGTAAGTTCCATCACTGTTCTCTTTGCGTCTTCATCATCCCCACAAACAACGACGTCATAGTCAAGTATATTATCAAGACTCGCCAGTTTCTTTGCAGAGATATTGTGATATGCTGAAACCACTTTTACACCTTCTGGAAGAATATCCTTTATCTCAAGCGCAGCGCTTCCCTGTTTTGGAGGAGTATATTCAAACCATTCATTTTTTTTCATCGGAACCACAAGCGAAATAACGATCTGGTCTTTAAAGCAGTCCCTGAGGCTATTCAGCAACTTCACCACGCCTTGGTACGGCACAGAAAGGACAACGACATCCACATCCTTGATTCCGCTCTCGTTTGTGCAGCCTGTCATGCCGCAGCAAATCAGTCCTTTATTCAGGAGCTTGCCTCTATACTCGCCTGCTACGCTGATGGCTCTATCGACCTCGCGCGAGCATATTGAAATCTCGTGTTTTCCTGCCCAACGAAGTGCATATCCTTCTCCAATGCTTCCTGTGCCTCCAAGTATTGCTATTTTCATAACTTCTCCTTTTCTTTTAGAATCTTACGTATAAAATGCATATCTTCTCTGTGAACTGAAACTATAAGGTCGCTCAGTAACGAAAAAATGAACATCTGGATTCCTGTCACGATAAGAAGTGTAGCCAGAATCGCAAGAGGAACATGGGTAATATTCTTCAGCCATTCATTTACTACATAGGCGCCAATGGCTATACCGCTTGCAATTAAAAGCCCGCCGATCATATTGAAATAAAAAAGAGGATTATGTGTGCGTGTAAGCAGGTATATGGTAGAGGCTATCCTGAAACCGTCTCTCAGAGGCTGCAATTTTGTGGCGGCTCCGCTGACCCTTGCAAGATAAGTTATAGGGACTTCAATTATTTTTAAATCCTTTCTAACACATTCAACAGTGATCTCAGTCTCGACCTCAAAACCAGTTCTGTTCAACTCTATCTGTTTAATAGCACTGCTGTTAAAGGCTCTGTAGCCTGATAGTATATCATGGAGCCAGATGCCGTAAGCTAACCCAAACATCTTGTTCAATATTATGTTACCAAAAATATTCAGCCTTGTGAACGCGCCTTTCTGATAATTTGCAAACCTGTTCCCGATTACATGGTCTGCGAATCCTGTAATAATGGGTTCAAGGATTTTATCGACCTCTTCAGGTAGATATGTCCCATCCCCATCGATCATTACCACACATTTATTTGTTATTAACTGGAATGCCTGGCTCACAGCCTGTCCTTTTCCGGTCCCGCTCTGCATTATTACCTTTGCGCCTGTACTTTCAGCGTTTTTCACAGTATCATCTGTGCTGTGACCATCGATGACAAGAATATCTGAAAAACCCATAGATTTAAATTTGCTGACAAGTCCTCCTATGGTCTTACCTTCGTTGAGCGTGGGGATTAAAATACAGACATTGTCTTTGTTCATTTTTTTGCTATTATTGAGTTGTTCATACTAATAGTTAGTGCATTTACAATTTAACGCCTGAGAAAACCGTAACTATTCCGAACGTAAGGTCATAAAATTTTACATCTTTAATAGCAGATTCTTCCATAAGCTGAACAAATTCATCCCTTTTCGGGAATGCCATGACAGAAGAAGGGAGATAGCTATACGCTCCGCTTTTTTTCGAGATTACAGCACCGACTACAGGCAGTATTTTTTTAAAATAAAGATAATAAATTGAGCTGAAAACCCTGTTTTGGGGCTGTGAGAACTCAAGTATAACGACCTTTCCCCCTTTTCTGACCACGCGGTGCATTTCAGATAATGTTTTTTTGATATCTGCCACGTTCCTTATCCCGAAAGCAACAATCGCGCCATTAAAGGTCCCATCCCTGAAAGGCAGGCTTTCTGCGTCGTTCTGTATGCAATGGATATTCTTAATATTATGTTTTTCTATTTTCTGAGTGCATAATTGCAGCATTTCTTCACAGAAATCCGAAGCTATGACATGGCTTTTATTTGAAACCTCCAGCGCGACATCCCCGGTCCCTGAACACACATCAAGGATTAACCCCTGCGGCAGTTTAGAAACTGCAAAGCGCCGCCAGTATCTATCCCTTCCAAGGCTCAAGAAGTGATTCAGAAAATCATAGCGGCGTGAAATAGCAGCGAACATCGTCTGGATATACTCTTTTTTCTGCAGCATGCTGTCTATGCTTACTTTTTGATGTTTAAGTATTGCGTTATACAAATAACCGATATGTATAAATCTCATTAATGTTAATAAATATATAATCAAGTGGAGGTAAATCAATGCCAAAGAAAATAGAAAAAAAATCCGCCACATCATCGTGGTGGAACGAAAGATCTAAAATACTTGCAAAGAAAACAGAAACTAAACCTGCTAAAACAAAGAAGGCGGGGAAGGCAGAAAAAGGTAAGACCTACTACTGTGAGGTCTGCGGATGCCAGTTGATATGCGTTGAACCCAGCGCTGAAGAGATCGTCTGTTGCGATCAACCCATGTGCTTGGTCTGCTGATATTCGGCTCTGATTTTTTTCACTATAACATCATCGCCTTCTTTTTTATTAAAGAAAATCGCGGCGTTCCCCTGGTTCACCGCAATCTCAAGATAGCCATGACTTCCGATCAAAGCTAAAGGTTCACTTTTTTTACAAAACCCATACGATGTCTGAAACAAGACCTGTTTTTTCTGGACTTCGAGCATGTCGCCTGGTTTAAAATTATATACCATTTCAGATGAAATATTTGTCACAATATTCCCGAAAGGATCAATATATACGACCCTGCCCTGCAAAACGTCATTCATTTTCTTCCCTTTACCAAAATCCAGGTCCATAAAATCAAAAATCCGCCTTCCTGCATCATCGATATCCAATCCTTTTGATATATGCGCCCCCACTGGTGCGAAAATATCCCTGCCGTGAAAAGTTGACGATACCATGGGAAGAAACAGGTTCGTGTTTGTGATTTCATATACCTCAAAATCCCCTGTGCTTCTTGCAGCCGGAAACAGAAGACCATTATCAGGGCCGATAAAATACTGACTGCCAGAAGCAGCCGATCCAGCCTTTATTGCTAAGGGCAGGCGTTTTGTCCCAACACCAGGGTCAACAACAGCGATATGCACAGTCCCAGATGGGAAATATCTTGCACAAGCCATTAATATAAACGCTCCAGCGCGCACATTGTGGCGCGGTACTGAATGGGAAATGTCCACTATGTTAGCTTCTGGATTTATACTGAGGATTACACCTTTCATGGATGCGGGGTATATATCCCCGAAATCTGAAAGAAGCGTTATGACCATAGCCATTCAAGAAACATTTAATACATTGCTAAACTATAAACTCGATGCTATGGACTCGTGGGGTAGCCAGGATATCCTAGCGGGCTTCGAACCCGCGGACCCGCGTTCGAATCGCGGCGAGTCCGTTATGAGCCTTTTGCTTTAAATATTCTGTTGAATTATATCTAAATCATAAAAGTAGTAATCTTTTTTACTGGTGCGGTACAATTCTATATTATGTTCTTGAGGGAGAGGGTTCTTGCAGGTAAAGGCGATATCAAGGCAGATACCATACTTGCAAATTGCAGAATCGTGAATGTCAACACAAAAGAGATTACAAAAGGCGATATAGCGATAAGCTCTGGTTTTATCGTGGGTATAGGCGATGTGGAAGGAGCGAAAGGCGATAGAACAGACATCCTTGATATAAAAAATGCATACATATGTCCGGGATTGATAGATGGGCATGTGCATTTTGAGTCAAGCATGATAACATTGACGCAATTCGCAAAACAATCCATCATTCATGGGACAACAGGGATTATCATAGATCCGCATGAGGTAGCCAATATCCTTGGCATAAAAGGCATAAGGCTTGTGCTGCATGAAGCAAAAGGGCTGCCTCTTGATGTTTTCGTTACACTTTCATCATGTGTGCCCTCAAGCCCACTTGAGACGTCGGGTGCAAATATCGATATTGGTAGAATAAAAAAATTTTTGGATGCTAAATTCGTGGTAGGACTTGGCGAGGTCATGGATTATCCTGGAGTCCTATGTGGGAATCATGATAAACTCTGTAAGATTGAAGCAGCTCTTGAGAGAAAGCTTGTTGTGGATGGTCACTGTCCGGGCTTGCATGGAAGAGAACTATTCGGATACATGTGCGCAGGCATTTCAAGCGACCATGAATCAGTAACATACGATGAAGTTCTTGAAAAAGCACGCCTTGGCATGAAGCTCATGCTCAGGGAAGGATCGGCTGCAAAAAGTCTTGAGGATTTCATCCCAAAACTTATTCGCGACGGGATATCTCTTGAGAACTTTTTCTTTGTAAGCGATGACAAGCATCCTGCTGATCTCATAGAAGGACACATGGATGCCATAATAAGAAAAGCGATCATGCTCGGTACTGACCCTGTTCAGGCTATTTCCATGGCTACTATCAATACAGCCCGCCATTACAGGATAGACCAGTTAGTTGGCTCGATAAGCATAGGCAGAAGGGCGAATCTGGTAATACTTGATGATCTACAGACTTTCAGGATCAAGAACGTGGTTGTACGCGGCAGGATAGACCCGAAAATAGAGGACATCAAATATCCGCGCTCTGTGTTCAGGAGTGTAAGGTACAAAAAAATAGAACCTGATGACCTCAAAATCAAATGCAAGAAAAAGACGGTTCCTGCCCAGGTCATAGAGATTGTGCCAGGTAAGCTTATTACAAATAGAGATACTGAAGAGCTAAAAACAGATGGGCGAACGGTCCTTCCTGACATAGAACGCGACATCCTTGCCATTGCTGTGATAGAGCGCCATGGGAAATCAGGAAATATCGGACGCGGCTTTGTGCGCGGCTTTGATCTGAAAGAGGGGGCAATAGGGCAAAGCATTGCCCATGACTCTCATAATGTAATCCTTGCGGGCACGAATTTTGAAGATATGGCTCTATGCGCGAATAAGCTCAGGGAACTACAGGGAGGAATCGTAATAGCAAAAGGCAATGTAATTGATTATCTTCATCTTCCTTTTGCAGGCATCCTGAGCACAGAGAGCGCGTATGAAGTGGATAAAAAAATGAAACGGCTGCACAGAACAGTAAAACAGATGGGATGTAAACTCGATGCACCTTTTATACAGATGTCATTCCTTTCGCTTCCTGTTATCCCGTCCATTAAGATAACAGATAAAGGGATCGTGGATGTGGATGCATTTAAAGTGATACCTTCCATCATTTAACTTTTTAGTTTTAGCAAGATATTTCCTGTAATCTTCTATCGTAATTAACGGCTCTCTTTTGGAAATAAAAGATTTGAGCAGCTCAATCTGTTCTTCAAGAGCCTTGATTTTTTTATCTACTTGGAGTTTTTGCATTTTAATACCTGATTGGAGTTGTTCCTTCATTAGTGCTAAGTATGCAACTTTGTAATTTTTATTAATTATAAATTGCCCACGCAACTTGTTTTTGAATGTTTTGTAGGTCGCGTAATTAGAATGTAATTAAATTCTTGATTTCAAAACAAAGAAAGAAGCAGTTCATTCTATTTCTTTCTCTGCTCTATTACACGTATCTCATTTGCTCCTTCGAATACTGCTCCTGCGACTTTTCCGCTAATCT
>JAWOKW010000102.1:0-2843 GCA_033854095.1 Candidatus Methanoperedens sp.
ACATCTCCAAGATTAATTTTATCTGATTACTTGAATTTTTATGTTGAGGAAAATTGAAATTAAAGTGTTAGCTACTGAGTGTCGTCACGTTTAAATATCTTCTTTCTCCTATATGGTACAAGGACAATATGAAACATCAATTGTCCGCAGCCATGGCTAAAACTGGCTAATTCCTTCATTTCATCACGTTTCCTGGCGGCATTCAAAACCGCCAGGTATTCCTTTCATTGACTACATGAAAAACATGACGCTACTATTGTAGATTTCGTAACTGGAGGTTATCTTGAATTCTTGATTATAATTTCAAGGGGTTCGTGCATCGCCTACCCTGAAGGGTAGGGAATTGCTCACCCTTTGACCCCATTATATTAACGTTGCCAAAGATATAAATAAGCATACAGCGTAGCTTATCTGAAAATGGGATGTAATCGGAAATGAGTGAGAAAAAGATCGTAGGTAGCACTGGAGTAACTGCTGGTGGAGATGTGCATATTGGTGATGTCATCGGTCAAATTGCAATCGGAGAAAACATTACGCAGACTCAGATTCAAAATCTCACATTTAATATCAAGATTTTAAGCCCCGAAGAATTCAGCAAACCTGAGATTCAAGAAATTATTAAATCTTCATTGAAGAAAATTATGCCAGAACTTACAGGATCGATTATCAAGGATAAGAAAATCGAAATAAATGCAGATAAGCTTGCACTTTTGGATGTGGTTAAAGAAAAAGAGAAACACGGAGCGATAAGAGACTCTGAAATATTGCGCACACTGGGAAATAAGGCATATTATTTTGGCAAGATGGACGAAGCCATTGATTACTACAAGAAAGCCATGGGAATCGATGAAGAACTCACGGATATTAGAGGAATAGTAAAAGACCTAAACAATATAGGAGAAGTATACTTGAATGTGGCCAAAACTGAGGAGGCACTAGAAAACCATGAAAGAGCTCTAAAGATTGCACAGGAAATAGGAGACAAACAGGGCGAAGAGATAGCGTTAGGTTCTCTTGGTCGTGCTTACCGATTTCTTGGCGATGCAAGAAAAGCTGCTGAATACCTTGAAAAAGCCCTGAAGATCTCACAGGAAATAAAAGACAGACATGGTGAAAGTTTTTGGATCGGCAGCCTCGGCGGTGTTTATAATGATCAGGGCAATACAAGAAAAGCTATTGAATACTGGGAAAAAGGTCTGAAGATCGCACAGGAAATGGGAGATAAAGGGCTCGAAGACGCAACGCTCGGTAGCATTGGCACTGGTTATTTTGAGCTTGGCGATGTAAAAAGAGCCATTGAATATAATGAAAAAGCTCTGAAAATTGCTCAGGAAATAGGAGATAAACAAGGTGAAAACTGTTGGATTGGACTCTGCGGTGATATTTGCAGTAATCAGGGCAATGTTAGAAAAGCTATTGAATACTGGGAAAAAGCCCTGAGGATGGCACATGAAATTGGTAATAAAGGAAATGAAGTTTATTACCTCAAAAAACTAGGTACGGCTTACAATAGTCTTGGTGACATGAGAAAAGCCACTGAATACACTGAAAAAGCCTTGTGGATTGCACGGGAAAGAGGAATGAAACAAGACGAATATTATTTGCTTGAAAAGCTTGCTGAATTTAGTAAAAATGTTACAGGCGGTGCTGGAGTAACTGCTGGTGGAGATGTAACCTTTGGTGATGTCAGCGGTCAGGTTGCAATCGGGGAAAACATCACGCAAACACAGACTTTATCTGCCACTGATAAAAAAGAACTCCTGGACAGCCTGCTTGGATTTCAAAAAGAAGTAGCTAAATTGGATCTTCCAGCAGATGAGATGAGCACTGTTAATGGCGATGTCACTGCTGCAATAAAGGAGGCTAAAAAAGAAGAACCAGATGTCTCTAAAATCAAGAGCAGATTTGAGAGTGCAGTTGATACGATGAAAGAAGTGGGTGACACTATTGAGAAGGTATCTAAATGGGAATGGACTGGAAAAATATTGAAGATACTTGGGAAATTAGGTCTTTCGATTCTGCTTTGAATATGCTGGGCTGCAATGGGAGAGAATAACATTGTCGGTGGTACTGGAATAACAGCAGGCGAAAATGTACATATTAATAATGTAAGCGCCCCGCTTGCGATAGGCGAAAATATCGTACAAATTATTAATAAAGATGGCTCGAAGTCATGGCTTTATACCAATGGCATCCGTCCTGCAATTGACCCAGCTAATATCTTCGGCAGGCAGCACGAACTTGAAAAGATTGATGAGTTTTTCAGGCAAACCACAGCTTTAGCTATCACAGGTTTTAGAGGCACTGGAAAATCCACGCTTGCAAGCATGTACCTCGATAGAATAGAAAAGAGGGGAGAATATGCTGGAATATACTGGCGCAGAGTGAATGAAACTCTTGAAATCGGCGATGTCGTGGGAAGCTTTTTCACTGCTATAGGCAAGCCTGTAAAAGACCTCAGCAGCTATAAAGAAGAAGATAAACTCGCCCTCCTTTTCCGTGAGCTAAACGCTGCGCCGTACTTTTTAGTTCTTGATAATTTTGAAATTATTCTTGATCCGCAGACCAATACACCCTTGAAGGAAAAAGCTGGATTTTCCGATCTGATCGAGAACACAGGTGAAAATGCAGGTAAAAGTCGAATTCTATTTACAAGCTGGGAATGTCCTGCAAGTGAACGTGGCATAACACCAGAATTCTATTGTATAGGCGGTCTTGATGAACAAGCTGCTATTCAGCTTTTGAGGCGAAAGGGTCTGACCGAGCCTGAAGATGATCTTAAAAAGGCTGCAACACTTGCTGGAGGGCATCCGCTTGCACTTATTCTTTTAACGCAGCTTGTA
>JAWOKW010000103.1:0-7936 GCA_033854095.1 Candidatus Methanoperedens sp.
CTTCAGATTTTATTACGATGGCTCGAAAAGTACCTGTATTGACATATAAAAACGAACAAATAAAACAGATGGAGTTGAGAGAAGCTTACAGAATTCGTTTGGAAGTTAATCAGGTCGGTATCAGAGACTATGTTGATAATCTTGTGCAAGAATTTGAAAATATAGTTAAAATATCAAAAGGAGTTGATGGTTAAACAATAGTCTTCAGTCCTGTAACATATTCATGCGCAAGTCTTGCAGGTTCAGGGAGCTTATGATTGCGAATACATGCTTTCACAATCAAAAGAGCGTTTTCAAGTGAAACCCTGTGCCCTGGCGCAACTATTATCGTCCTGCCGCGCCTGCTGGACTTAAGAAGCCATCCGACCTGCTCATCATTATATATAAGTTGAGCCGCCTCGCCAGCAGTAGAAGGCTCTATCCCGTAACCGCAGAGGAGCTTCTTGGTAATCCCTATCGTGGGCACATCCAGCGCCACTCCTATATGTGTGGCGATGCCTGCCCTGCGTGGATGATTGATGCCTGCGCCGTCCACCATCAGGATATCAGGGGTTATTTTTAGTTTCTTATACGCTTTCACAATGGCAGGTCCTTCACGAAAACTTAAGAATGTAGGGATGTATGGAAACGTTACAGGCTGGCTTGAATAAACCTGCTCCACAACCTCAAGCGAATTGTAATCAAGAGCCACGATACATGAAATTACATCCTCGCCAGCGAATGCCTGGTCCACGCCTGCAATTATCTGAAGCCTGTCGAAATCATCTCTTATAATCGCCCTCTCAGCTACAAGTTTTTGAGCAGCAAGGAGAGAGCCTCTGGAAAGGTCTGCTGGAAAGAAGTCTAACATGGCAGGCATAATACTTAAGGAACAACTACTACTTTCAATGAGTCCTTTGCTTCTCCTGCTATCTTAAAACCCCTCTGGATATCTTCAAGTTCTACCCTGTGCGTTATCATATCCTTTACGTTCATCTTTCCATCCTTAATTAATTTCAAAGATTCCTCTAAATCAACAGGTGCCGCGCCATAGCTTGACACAAGCGCAAGTTCATTCCTCCAGAAGTCTTCAACAGGGATTGAAATATTTTTATTTGGGATGGCGAACAGCATTATTATTCCCTTTCTGTCAATGTATTTAAATGCCTTTTCAAAAGCAGGCATCGCGCCTGTGCACATTATGACCCTGTCTGCTTTTATATCCATGTCTTCATTCGCATTAAATACTTCATCAGCCCCGCACTTCTTTGCTCTGTACAATCGATACTCAACGATATCAGTCGCAATGACCTTTGCTTTTTTCAATTTAGCCATCTCTATATTCAACAGACCCGAAATCCCGCAGCCCATGACCAGAACAGTTTGCCCTTCTTTGACCCCGATTATCCTCTGCGCCCTCACAACACACGCCAGAGGTTCGATCATCGTTCCTTCCTCATAAGAAACATGCTCAGGCAGGACGTATGTCCCGTTCTCAACATTTATTTTTGGGATCCTGATAAACTCGCTGAACCCGCCCGGGTCGTAATTGCCTTTATGCAGCGTCTCGCAGGCTGTATGGTTGCCAGCAAGGCAATATGTACATTCATTGCATGGGACATGATGACTTACAAAAACTCTTCGTCCGATGCTGAATTTATCAGACTTAGATTCGACTATCTCCCCAGCCATTTCATGACCCAGTACCCGCGGCGCTTTCTTGATCCGATACCATTCCATCAGATCGGTTCCGCAGATGCCTGATGCTTTGACTTTGACTAAGATTTCGCCATCTTTTATTTCAGGTTCCGGCCTGTCCTCTATCCTGATATCATTGTTGTTATAATATACAGCGACTTTCATGAAGTAATCTGCCGCTCTTTTTCTTTTTCGTATATTTCGTAAGCCTCGCCAACAGGCTTACGATCGTGAACAATCGCTCTAACTGCCTTTATCATGCCAACCGGGCAGTCACTCTGGAATATGTTCCTGCCCATGTCCACGCCTGCAGCTCCTTCAAAGACCGCATTATAGCTCATCTGCAGGGCATCTTTCTCGGCCTGCTTTTTGCCGCCAGCAATAACGACAGGAGCATTACCGCATGCCTCAACAACTTCACTAAAATTTTCAGTATAGTAGGTCTTGATTATATGCGCTCCTATTTCCATACAGATTCTGCTGGCTAAACCCAGATATCTGGCATCGCGTTGCATTTCTTTTCCAACTGCTGTCACAGCTAAAACAGGAATCCCATATTGTTCTCCTTCATCCACGAGCTTTGATAGATTATATATTGTTTCTTTTTCATACTCCCCACCAACATATACAGAGCATGTGAGCGCAGATGCATTTATCCTTATTGCATCGTCTATGGAAGTCGTTATGGTCTCATTGGATAATTCCTTCAAAATGCTCTGACCTCCAGATACGCGCAGGATAATCGGTATATCCACGGTCGGGTCTATCCAGTTCCTGACAGCACCTCTTGTTATCATCAATGCGTCTGCATAGGGCAGCAGTGGATCAACTGTTTTGCGCAGATCCTTTAATCCTGTTGTGGGTCCCTGGAAATAACCATGGTCAACAGCCAACATTACGCAGCGCCCTGTTGCGGGCTTGATTATCCGTGATATCCTGTTCTTCATTCCCCAGTTCATTCTTGATTTCCTCCTTCTGGTCTGACCAACAAATAGCCTTTATCTATCAGCCAATGATGGAATTCATAAGTCGTATGTAAGCAGTTTTTCTGGCATATTTCCCTCAGTCCATTATAATCCGCCGAGTCCTGCTCCTTATTGTTCATCATCATCTGCACAGCACATTTGATGTCGCAGCAGTACTCTCTTCTTTTATACTCTACAAATCCTTCGATTGGCACAATCAAACAACTGGTTTAAAATACTTAAAATTTACGGATGCTGGTTTTTGGTAGCGCCCAACGCAACCTAAGTTTATATACAAAGCAGGCATAGCAGAAAATATGGACAGGGCAAAAATCACAATAAAAGGTGAAAGGGTTCAAGACATTGGATACAGAGTTTCTCTTTTAACTAATGCATTGGGTTTTGGGATAAGTAAATTTTATGCGTATAACACAAAGATAATAGATAAACAGGCTGTCATAGCGCTTGTTGAGGCTGAAAATGAAACCATAGATGATTTTTATAATTATATAAGAGAAAATGTTCCAGAGGATGCAACAATTTCAGATTTTGAAATGGAAGATTTCATGGGCAACGTAATGGATATAGATAGGTATCTGCATTTTATTCAGATAGAGCAGTTAAACAAGGGAATACCTGCTATTCTCGAAATACGGGATAATACTAAAAAAATGCTGGAGAAGCAGGATTCGATGCTGGAGAAGCAGGATTCGATGCTGGAGAAGCAGGATTCGATGCTGGAGAAGCAGGACACCACTATTCAAATATTGAGAAATGTAAGTGAGGAACTAAGAAGCGTACATGAAGATACTTCGGATATGAAATCCACTTTGTCGAGGATAGAGGTTGATGTGAAGGATACAAAGTTCAGTCTGTCATCCTTCATAGAAGAGAAATTCAGGAAGCAGGAAAAGGAGATCGCTGAGATAAAAGCTACGCTTGCAGGGATGCAGGGAGCTGGATAGGGAGCGCAGGCGTATTATCGACAATTATTTTCGCGATTGGAATAACTACACTGATATTGCTGGCGGGAGTGGCGGGAGCTGTGCCGGTGGAGGAGTGGAACAGTCACAGTGAGTACGCAGCCTTCTACTATCCCAACGGCACGCTGCTCGCAAGCGGAAACGAAAAAATCAATTAAGATTTTTTACATGATAAACAACAACATCCCCATATTCGAATGCCTTTTCAAAACGTTCAGGATGAGAATCAAACATTTTCGGACTTCTGTATTTCTTTGTCTCAGCCTCTCCAAAATATATGTACGATACATTGTACTTCTTCAGTAGCCTGTCCACTTCAATGGCATTGGAGGATGAATACATCGTATTGACATCAGCCCATCGTGAGTCTATTTCTTTCCTTGCAGGGAATCTCCAGTTAAGCTCATGCCCTGCCCAGCCGAGCACGGTTGGAAGTCCTGTGAATGCCGTTATATACGTGTTCCACTGATATAATTCCCCTGGCGCCTGCAAAACCACTGGCTGCCCACTTATATTCCTGAACCACTGCACAGCCGCATACTCCTGAGGATGCTGTTTTTTGAAATATGCCTCACCGTCGAGCGTTGGCGCGCTTTCCTTCGATTTCCCGATAGTTGCGAACACAGGATATACAGAGACCATGATGATAAGCATTGCAGCCATAACACCCCATATCTTTTTTTGGGAAAGGGAATCCCTGAAATAAAATACAATGGCTCCTGCTGCGACTCCCCATAAGATCCAGTTCTGGAGGTACATTTTAAATACTGTATTTAAACGTATCAGGGCATGAGCGCTGCTGCCGAGGGCATCCTGGATATAAAAAAGCTCAACAAACAGCGATATAAGAACGCCTGTTATAATCAGGATGTAGACAAAAGCACGGTTCTCATTCTTTTCTTTTGTCAGCGATATTATTGATAAAATAAGCATCAGTATAAGCAGCGCCAGCAGCTCAATCTTTAAGGCAACAGATACAACTGAAAGCAAAAATAAAGAAAACAGGATATATACTCTGCTGTATCTTTTAAATTTTAGAAGAAGAAAACGAAAGAGTATGTAAATAAATAATCCATAAATCGCAAGATAAAATACAAGTGATGTTCTTCCTGAAGGGACTATAGAGATAGCTCTTTCAATTTTATACGAAAGATGATACGGCAGATACAATAAAAAACTCAAGGTTGCTGTTGAGAAAATTAGCTTCAATAGATTTTTTTTTGATGAGCGCAGGAAAAAGACCATGACAAAAATAGCAAGAACAAGATAAACAGGATAATCCCATGTGTTCAGCGGGTACAGGAAACCAATCGAGGCTCCAAGAATAAATATCGAAATCATATTGCGGGATTTGATGATGTTCAGCAGGAGAAGAATAATAAGGAGCTGGAAAGCGATCGATATCATGTGAGCATGAACATCGCCCTGAAGAAAGCTAAAGAAAGGGAACTCATTGATGGTATCAGGTATCACGCGCGAGCTTGTCCAGTAATTGAATGCAGCAATGTTATTTATCACATCTCCTTTAGTTATGATATCCATCAACTGGAAAAAACCCACAAGGTTGCCCGCAATCGCTACAAAAAAGGCAGTAATCATCCCATATCGCATCCTGCCTGTGAGGTTATATCCGATACCGAACGCTGTTGTCAGCGATAAAGCGAAAAAGGATGCTGTGGCGAGGTTGAACGCTATGGATGGCAAAATGCCTGTTATTTTAATTAAATCTGCCACTATGAGGTATCCAAAATAATAATACTGCATCACACTCCCGGACATCCATGGGTCAGAAGGCGGGAACCCCGTGTTTCGCAGGAGGCTGTTTATAAAGGTCATGTCCATGAACTTCTCACCCCCTGTCCAGTAAATATCAGGACTGTATGCCCTGATAGCAGCAAAGACCACGAAAGCAAAGAGGAACAGTATCTCGAATTTAACAGCGTATTGAACAAATCTGCGTTTATCTGCGTTCATCTGCGGTTCTTTATACTTTCCAGAATGAAGCAGGTATTTTTTCAAAATGATAAGTGAACATGCTGCTATGATTCCTGAAGAACATAAGACCTGAAAAGAACTATACCTGAACCCAAAAACTCCCAGCAACCAGCTTATATATGTGAGGAGCAGCAGTCCAAGAGGTTTTGAAATCGAGTATCCATGATCTTTTAGATCATTGCCGATGTATAAAGCAATGGGAAGAGCAAAAAACCCGATCGCTTCTAAAGCTATCCACCACAGTGCAATGTCTATTAATTCCATAGGAATTCATACCACAATCTGAATATTTGAGATCCCATGCCTAAGACATCCTTTATTAAATTGACCTTTGTAGCGCCGCCGTGCTTCCATTCCACAGGGAATTCCCTGACCTTAAAACCTGCACGTTGCGCCCTGACAAATAATTCTGTATCCCAGAACCAGTGCGTGTCCTTTACATCATCCAGAACTTTAAAAATAGACGCACGCCTGAATGATTTGAAACCGCACTGGTGGTCATAGAGCTTTGAACCAAGCATTGCTCTTGTCAAAAAATTAAAACCCTTGCTTGCAAACCCCCTTTTGAATGGTCTTTTCACATTGCTCTCTGGAAGCATGCGAGAGCCTGTGGCAAAATCATAGCCATCTCGGATTGACTGGACAAGCTCCCTTAAATGCTTCATGTCTGTTGCAAGGTCAACGTCTATATATCCAAGGATTTCTCCTTTTGATGCTCTGAAGGCTCTGTTAAGAGCGCGTCCTCTACCAAGCCGTTCATCAGAATGCAGATGCACCACGAAATCATATTTTTTTGCAAGGTCTTCGCAGATCTTATCTGTGCCGTCTATGCTTCCATCCTCTGCGATTATGACCTCAAAGGACGGCGTGATAGAACTAAGTGCTGCTGCTGTTCTTTCCACCGTGCTTTCTATCCTCGCTGCTTCATTGTACGCTGGCAGAACTATTGAAACTTCGACTATTTTAATGCCTCCATTTAAACAGCTAAATATATTAATAAATATACTTTAAAATCTTCCTGACAAATTCCTGTATGTCTTTCAAATCATCCGACATAATAATAAAAATTCGTCTTGTATCTATCTTCCCATATGCATGGACGAGCAGGTTTCTGAATTGTGCCATCTCCTGAAGCTTTGAGGATAATGCAGGGTCGATAATTCCCTCTTCTTCCAAGACTCTATAGATATCTTTGTAATCTTCTGCTCTTCTGAAACCTTTTTCGGCAATTATATGATTGCCTATATCAAGACATGCCTCAATTGACTCCTGCAGTGAATGTTTTGCAGCCTGGATATCCCTGAAGTTATTTGAGAAAGATTCGTATCCCTGTGATCTGATTTCTTTGATAAGTTTAATGTTATTTTCAATCAGATCGATCATAGCGTTTATAACTTCACTGCTGATCATATTCTAAACCTCACTTTTCTCGCAGCATCGTATATATCCAGGAATGGTTTGAAATCATAATAATGAGTTAAGGCTTTTGTCTCAAAATCTATTCGCTTTCCCTCGTCCTTGGAATGGAGGATTTTTCCAAATCTGATTACCTGGCTTCTGAATCTAAGAGTTGAATCATTAAGAATTCTTAAGTCGACTTGTTTATTTTCACCAAGCATCTTTTCGATTTTTATTGCCAATCGGGAAGGATATAATGCATCTCTTTCAAGGATGCTGGCGTCCTTTAAATAAATAGCAATGTCTATATCGCTACCCTTATTCTGGGTTCCCCGTGCATGCGACCCGAAAAGGTATGCAAAAAGGATATCAGTTTCTTTTTCCAGTATTTCTTTAATGTTTTCCACGTAGCATAGATGTATAAAGGGTTTTATAAGTTCTTTGAATTGGCGCTTTTATCACTATTTACAATTATCGCCTCAGCGCACTCAAACCCAGCCTTTATCGAGCCGTTCATGCTCCGCTCAGGATAATTCGCTTCTGAGAACATCCCTGCAAGATAAAGCCCTCTGACATTCGTTCCATAGGGCATGACTTTTTTCCTGTACCCTGTTTCATACACAGGCGCAGTATCCATATCCTTCTGCATGCGCCACCATCTGACCTTTTTCCGAAATCCGGGAAAGAGTTTTTCAAGACCCTTCAGATACAGTTCGATAACCTCTTCATCGCCTGATTTCCAGAGAATGCTGTCAGGGTTCTGGAAATAGGAGGTCACATACATCAGGTGCTCCCCATAATCTGAAACAGGAATAAAGTTCGTATGTTCGATTACAGCGCCAAAAGGTACATCTTCTTTTATATTCAGCCAGTAGACATCATCCATGACCTTTTCTGACAATCCAAAAAGGGCGCATG
>JAWOKW010000104.1:0-2736 GCA_033854095.1 Candidatus Methanoperedens sp.
AAGATATAATGTATCTGTGGGTAGGAGTGCCAAAAGCTGATATTAAAGGGCTGTCTCCTAATGATCTGGTGCAATGGGAAGCCATAAAATGGGCTTGTGATAACGGCTTCAAATACTACGAAGAAATGGAAGCGGGTGATGATCCCAGACTAATACATTTCAAATCAAAGTACAATCCCGAACTCGTAATATGGTACTCATCAATAAAATATTCTTCTGTTCCATACAAGATACTGAACATTCTGAGGAACTGGATGAAAACAAGAACGTTAAGGTGAAATATATCTGCGACGACCATAAAGCTTATAGTATGGCAATTAGAAATTAGTATGACCATGACGTTTGTTATTTAAGACGATGGTCACAAAAAATCATTTGAGTTGTTTCAATTGGCGGGGGCACGTATGAGTGCGATAATAATTCATGGTGATGGTCATGTCGCTTTGGCTGTAGCGAGGTCGCTGGGAAGGAAAAAGATTGATACGACAGTAGTTGCCGGCATTAAGCATGCAATGGCATTTTATTCAAAATATTGCAACCACAGGGTAATATCATCTTTCGATCTTGATTTCTTTTCAAGATTATCTGATGATGATATTGTAATGCCCATGGATGAAGATATGATGCTGCTTCTGTCTAAGAATAAAATGAAATGCAGATGTAAACTGCCTTTCCCTGATTATCCGACCCTTGAAAAAGTAATTAATAAATCTTTATTGGTTAAACATGCGGTTGAAAACAGTATTCCCACCCCCAAAACATGGTTTGTTAATAAATCAGACGATCTGGATGAAATAAGGAAAGAGCTTGATTTTCCAGTTGTAATAAAACCTAACAGGGGAACAGGTGGAAAGGGAATTACAGTCGTAGACTCGCCTGAGAAGCTGAAAAGTACATATAACTACGTTTTAAATCAATACGGGCCGTCGATTATCCAGGAAAAAATCCCCTTTAAAGATAAATATACAGTCGGTGCCTTATTTAATAGAGATTCCAAGGTGAGAAGAGTTTGTGTGCTAAAAGAAGTCAGGTGGTATCCGGTAGATGCAGGGGCTGCATCTTTTGTTGAAACTGTAAAACAGTCCGACGTATTAAAATGCAGTTTGAAATTGCTGGAATCTTTGAATTATTATGGGATAGCTGACGTAGATCTCGTAATAGATGAACGCAATGGAAAGCCTGTTCTCATGGAAATAAATCCGAGGTTCTGGGGGTCTTTGCAAGGTGCCATCAGTGCCGGGGTTGACTTTCCATATTTGCTATACAGAATGGTCGAGGATGGAGATATAGAAACTTCACTCAACTACAAAACAGGAATGAAATGCCGTAATGTTATATTCAGAGACCTTCGCCTTTTACGTGTAATCTTGAAAGGAAAATATTCTATTAAGTATAAATTATCTACATTAATTAATTTTATTAAATTTTATCAAGACGATTCATATTATATACTCTCAATGGATGATGTTAGACCTTTTTTAGTCGAGCTTTTTTATACATTATCTGAAAAAAATGAAGGAATGTACAATTTGATGCGGAAAACCATAATTGATAAAAAACCAACATTCTAATTTTTTTTGAGGATTAGTCACATTCAATCTTTTCATAGATACTGATATAAAGGAAAAAATAGATTATGATGAAAAGATTATATTCTATTGAATAATATATAGGTCAAGCAAACATTTGAACAATGAATAGAACAAAATCAAGGAAAAACACAAGATGAGCGCAATCATCCCTATCGGTGAAGGTCAAACTGCTCTTGCAATAACGAGATCCCTTGGAAAAAAAGGAATTGATACGACAGTAGTCTCAAAGGATAGAAATGCTATTTCTTTTCATTCCAAATATTGCAGCCGCAGAAAAGTATCGGATTATAATCTGGATTTTTTTTTAAAATTATCTGAGAAAGATATCGTGATGCCAGTGGATGAAGACATAATGCTATTGCTGGCTAAAAATAAAGCAAAATGCAGATGCAAACTGCCCTTTTCTGAGTATGATACTCTTGAGAAAGTCATCAATAAGTCATTGTTGGTCAGGCATGCAATAGAAAATAACATTCCCTGCCCGGAAACTTATTTTGTCAACAACCCGGATGATCTTGACAGAATAGGAAAAAACCTTGAATATCCGGTTATGTTAAAGCCTGATAGAGGAACCGGTGGACGTGGAATTGCAATAGTAGATTCACCTGAAAAACTGAAAAGCGCTTTCAAACACGTTTCGACTGATTATGGACCATTAATTATTCAAGAAAAAATCCCATTTGTAGAGAAATATAAAGTACAAATTTTATTAAATGAACGTTCAGAAGTCAGAAGAGTTTGTGTATTAAAAGTAAAGAGGGCCTATCCGATAGACACGGGGCCGTCAACTTTTGTTGAAACCGTAAAACGAGATGATGTATTAAAGTGGGGAATGAAATTTCTGGAACCTCTGGATTATTACGGCATTGCAGATTTTGATTTTGTGATAGATGAACGCGATAAAAGCCCAAAACTGCTGGAAATAAATCCGAGGTTCTGGGGGTCATTGCAGGGAGCCATAACATCAGGAATTGATTTTCCATATTTATTATATAAAATGGCGTATGATGGAGATATAGATGTTTCATTAAATTATAAAACCGGGATAAAATGTCGCAATGTAATATTTGAAGACCTTCGTTATCTACGTGCGATTTTAAAAGGAAAATATTCCTTCAAATATAAATTATCCGCATTAAGCGAT